>NZ_NMPS01000121.1:0-19110 GCF_002261125.1 Siphonobacter sp. BAB-5385
GTATGGGTGCGTCCCGCCCGGTAGGCACAGCCTGCCAACTTTTGCGTCCGTAGCAAATGCTACGCACACCCCGTGAATCCAATGCGAATCTAGCCATGGGTTGAACCCATGGCTATTCAAATGAAACCCCTCCGGGGTTAAACGGTCATACTTTCCTATTTCATCTAGGCTTGCACTCTGCCTCACTAACCCCGAAGGGGTTCACTGTGCTTAGCCCCGTATGCAATGCGGGGAACGGCCAGCCCGGCAGGTATAGACTATCCACTTTTGCATCCGTAGCAAATGCTACCAACAACCCGTTCCGCTGTCTTTACCGGATTTATCCTACAAAACTGAAAACTCCCCTACACCGCATACTCCTTCCGCCGCCAGAAGTACCAGCCTCCTCCCAACAGAGCAATCAGTACCAGCGGACCGAGCAGATTCAGCACCTGCCAGGCCGTCCGGTTTTCGTCTACCTGTATTTTGTCGAGGGGGCGAAGTTTAAACTCCTTGGTACGGGCCGTAATGACGCCGTTATCGTCAAGCATGTAATCCATCGCATTCAGGATAAAATCCTTGTTGGCGTACACGTGCCGATCCGGACTGAAGCGGTCGAAGCCCAACGGTAAGGGTACTTCCCGCTTTGGATCAAAGTCATTGAGAGCCATATCCCCATCGGCCACCACCACAATTTTTGAAGGCTGATCTTGTATCGCAAACCCTTTGGCTCGCGGGTCGTCGGGTAATAAGCGATTCCGGAACAGCGACGAGAACTTCCCTTCCAGTAAATACGCTACCGCTTTCGGTCCACCGTTGTACTGCGTCGGATCGGGTTTTCGCCCCGCCTCATTATAGGGAATCACCGCCGGAGCGTGCAGATTTTGCGTATACGCGGAAGTGAATAACAAGGGCGTTTTGCGAATTCCTTCGGCTCCTACCGTATCGAGTGAACCCACGTAACGTCCGTATATGGCATCCAGATTTCGGGTGATGGGCGATTTCCCGAAGGAATTCAGTAACGGATAAAACCGCCAGGGCATTAGCTGAATGTTGGCTTTATCGCCCATCGTTCCAATGTTCAGTGGAATTTCGGCGGACAATAAATCTTTCACTACAACCGGGTTAGCCCGTAATCCGTACCGGAACAGCAGTTCGTCCAGCTTTAGATTCGTCGGTTGAGCGTAGACCCCTTCCCGGCCTACGGAATCCGTTTGTACCTGATCGATGAGGAACATGGCTTTTCCTCCATGCACAATAAACTGATCGAGCTTGAGCTGATCATCTTCCGAAAATTCCTGATCGGGCTTCACAACCAGTACGGCGTCGAGTCCACCCAAATTCGGAGACGTTTGCAGGTTGACCTGATAGATTTCGTAATGCTTCTGCAAAGCCACAATCAGATCCGAAATGCGTACGGGATTGAGTTTCTTCGAAAATGTCGAAAGCAATCCGATCTTTTTCTTTTCCTTCTGGGTAAGCTCCCGTAAAGCCGTCGCCAGTGTGTACTCGATATTTTCCGCCGAAAGATTCAGGTTTTCCTGAGCGGATTTAGAAATGTTGCCTTTCAGTAATTGAACCGCCGTTTCCTTGTTCTGGTACGTCAGCAAGGCACCCGGCCAAACGAGTTTCTGCGTACGGCTATCTTCACCGCCTTCGACGACATTCGTCGGAATCAGCCCCTTTTCAGTCAGACTTTCGTAAAATGCATTGCGTTTCTCGCCATTCGTTTCCGCCGAGGGGTCGATGAATCGATACTCCAGGTGTCCGCCCGACTGAGCCTTAAATTCCTCCAGCGTTTCACGTACGGATTCCCGCAGGTGACGAAAGCCCGGATTTAGGTCACCATCTAGATACACCTTCACGTACACTTCCTCGTCCAGCTGATCGAGCAGGTTTTTAGTCGCATCCGAAAGGCTATACCGTTGATCTTCCGTCAAATCCAGACGAACGTAGAAAAAACTGGCCAGGACATTCAGGGCCACCATTCCAATGATTAAAAGCAGGGGACGCAGGTACTTGGATTTCATAGTGCAAAAATCACGCTTTTTACGGCTTTAGAACTAACGCCCCGCCCGATAAAAAATTTTCTTTCCTTAGATTGTAACCTTTCCCGCACCCTGGCGTATCCTTTCCCGAATTCTGAACCTTAGCCTACTCCATGACCGACGAACAGGCCATGCTAGCCGTCAAAGGAGGAGATCTGGACAAAGCGGCCATTTTGTACGAACGCTACAAAAAGTCGCTGCTCAATTTCTTCCTCTATCGACAACCGTCCCGGGACGTAGCCCGCGACCTTACCCAGCAGGTATTCCTGCGGGTGTTGCGGTATCGGCATACCTTTCGGGAAGAGGCCGTGTTCCGGACCTGGGTGTACGAAGTGGCCCGCAATGTATTTCACGATCACCTGAAAACGGTACGGCTGCAAACGAATGAAATTCCGGAACTACTGGATACGGAAGAGGAGCCGGAAGACCGCCATCAGCAATTACACCAGGCCCTGGGTCAGTTGCCCGATTCGTACCGGGATGTACTCTTACTCAGTCGGTTTCAGAATATGAGTTACGAAGAAATTGGGCAGGTACTCGGGCTGTCGGTGGCGAATGTGAAAGTACGGGCCTTTCGGGGCTTACAGAAGTTACGTGAATTGTATTTCCAGTTGAATGAATAAAGTCAACCAACGCATACGCTCGTGGAAAAAGATACGGTGATTATTGATTATTTGCTGGGACGCCTGCCGGAATCCGAACGGCTGGCCTTTGAGCAACAACTCGACGCCGACCTGCCCCTCAAGCAGGAAGCCGACGGATTACAGAAAATCTGGTACGATGTTCAGCAACAGGAAGTCGAGCCGGATGCCGGAATGGATACATCTTTCTATGCTCTGCTGGATCGGGAAAAAGAAAATCAGGCCCTTGAAAAAGCTCGCCAACAACCTCTCAAGGTCTTACCCCGCCGACGCTCTTACTGGCCTTATGCCGCTGTACTGGCCGCTTTCGGACTGATGTTCTGGCTGGGTCGCCTGACGGTTACGCCTACGGTACGGACGCTTACCGTCGAAAAAACGGTCATGCAACCGTTAACTACGCCGCCTTCGGAAGAAGTTGCCCAGATAGAAAAGCCGAAGACCGGGCAACCTAAAGAGACGTCGCTAACGAAAGTACAGCAGGAAGTAGCCACGCTTCGTAAGGAACTGAAGGTTACCCAGGAACTGGTCGTGCTGGGCTTGCTGCGGAAAGAGTCGGCGGCCGAGCGGCTGAAGGGCTTACAGTACGCCAGTCATTTGCCCGAGTTAAAACCGGAAGTATTACGCAGTCTGGTACGAACCCTTCGGCAGGATGAGAATATCAACGTACGACTCGCCGCCATTGAAACCTTACGGGCGTATGGACAAAATCCTAAAGTTCGGGAAGCCTTTCTGGCCCGGCTGGAAACCGCCTCCGAAATTCCTGAGCAACTCAGCGTCATGGAAACGCTGGTGGGCTTACGCATCCAGGAAGCTCTGCCCCAACTCAAACACCTGACCGAAGACGAAACGGTCGATCCCCTCATTCGCCAAAAAGCTCAGCAAAGCATTCAACTATTAACCATTTAATGTCATGAAAAAAGGATTTATCGCGGGTTTGATCCTGCTAAGTAGCAGCCTTTTCGCTCAGGAAAAACCGAGCACCCAAACCTACCGTACCACCTTCGCGGGGAAGAAAGTCGTACTCCGGATTGAACATGCCAACGTAACGATCCAGGGAACGGATGGTAACGAAATCCTAGTTGAAGCTCAGGGCATTACGCCGCCGCCCAAAGAAGCCGAAGGCCTGCGACCCGTCGGAGGCGGCGGTACAGATAATACGGGAATAAATCTTTCGGCTCGTACGGAAGGCGATGTGCTCAATCTCACCACCAGTATCCGGCAGGATGGCATCAGTTATGTCATTCGGTTGCCACGCCGTCTGAATGTAAACTGGCAATCCAATAACCGGTACGGCTTCGATGATTCAGAACTATCCATCAACGGAATGCAGGGCGAAATTGAAGTTCGTACGGCTTCCACCGCGATTAATCTGAAAGACATTTCAGGGCCGGTCATTGCGTATTCCTCGATGGGCAAAATCAACGCTCAGTTCAGTAAGGTGAATCAGAGCAAACCCATTTCCTTATATTCAGGCCACGAGTCCATTGATATCAGTCTTCCCGCAGATACGAAAGCTCAGGTAGCTTTATTAACGTCGATGGGTAATGCGTTTACCGATTTTGACATCAAGCCGCTACCAGATTCGCTAGTGAAACGTTCTAAAACCGCCCGAGCCGTTGCCGGCATCGGGGTTAAGGGATCGGCCATTAATATTCGTCGAGAACTAGCTACCGCCGATAAGACACGCGATTTGGCGGCTAAACAAATAACAGTCGCTGACGGGGAGATCATTTCTGAAGCTACCACCATCAATGACCTTGTTGAGTCTGGAAACGCTGCTGTATTTTTTCCTTCGCCGGGATCTTCGGGTACCCAAGGAGTCATCAATACTCCCGGCGTTTCCATTACCGTCCATTCCTCCATGGGAAATATCTATTTGCGGAAACGCAAGTAATCGATACCGAGCTTCTGAGTGCATCACTCAGAAGCTCACCAGTGTTTCTACCTGCTGACGAATCAGGGTCTTGATAAACTCGTCCTGAATTTCGCCTTCCACCCAGTTCTTTTTCAGGAACGGAATCTTCACCCGCAACCCCAGTACCGTTGCGTTCATAAAGCTCATAATATCCGTCAGGTGACTCATGCCCAGCGGATTCCCGCTTCCCCCGTCCGAAATTCCCACCAGAGCCACCATCTTACCGCTCAATTTACTGGGATAATGGAATCCATCCAGAAACGCTTTCAGTACACCCGGAAAAGACCCGTTGTATTCGGGGACGATAAAAATCAGCTTACTCGCGTTTTCAACCGAATCCCGAATGGCATTGAAGGCATCGTGCTTGCCAAAGTTGGCGTACAGAGCCGAGTAGATAAAGTCAATGGGCAAATCCGCCAGATCCACAATACGGGCTTCGGCTCCCGCCTGCTGAATCTGTTGCCGGTAATACTCCGCAATCTGACGACTACGGGAATTTTTCTGATTCGTTGAAGAAACGATGGTGATCATGAGTAATTTGTCTTTTCTTAGGTACCCTTTTGCCAGCGTAGCTAGATTACTGCAAGGTAAAAGGTTTCTCAACTTTTGAAGTGATTGTCGTTTATTTCCATTGCCCGTATGGACCAACCTTCCATCCTCAGCCTGTTTGAATCGCAGGCCAATCCGGAACGAGCGGCCTTTGTTGCCCGTTACTTTAAAACGGGTCCGGGGCAATACGGTGAAAACGATTTGTTCCTCGGGCTTTCTGTGGGACAAACCCGGGCCATCGCCAAACAGTTTCGTACCCTGCCCCAGAAAGACGTTTTGAGTTTATTACAGAGTCCCTATCACGAGCATCGGGCGGCGGCTCTGTTTATCTGGGTTGATCAGTTTAAGAAGGGTAATCCGCTCCAAAGGATGGAAATTTTTGAAAGCTATCTAGCCCATCGGCAGTACGTGAATAACTGGGATCTGGTTGACGTTTCCGCCCGTGATCTTGTTGGAGCTTTTTTGTACGATCAGGATCGAAGTCTATTGTACGACTATGCTCAGTCCAATCATCTCTGGAGCGTCCGTATCGCGGTCATTGCTACCCTGTACTTCATTAAAAGGAAGGAATATACCGATACGCTGGCTCTGTGTTCCTTACTCCTTTCGCATCCGCACGACCTGATTCACAAAGCCTGCGGCTGGATGCTCCGGGAAGTGGGCCAACAGGATCGGGAAGTTTTAACGGAATTTCTCGACGAACATACCCTACAAATGCCCCGTACGATGCTTCGCTACGCCATTGAAAAATTACCGGAATCCGAGCGACAGTATTATTTAAAGTTGAAGTAATGCAGGAAGTATTAAGAGCCCATCTGGAGCAAATCATACCGTTGACGGACGAAGAATTCACCTTCATCGCATCGCACTTTATTCTCAAAAAATATAAGAAGCATCAGTTTCTCATTCAGGAAGGCATGCTCGTCAAGTACGTCTATTTTGTCGTTTCCGGACTTTTAAAACTGGTACACACCGACGATACGGGCAAACAGCAGATTATTTCCTTTGCTATGGAAGACTGGTGGGAAAGCGATTATCAGGCTTTTTATACGCAAACCGAAGCTACCTTTTCACTGGACTGTGTCGAAGATAGCGTCGTGCTTGGTCTTTCGCTGGAAAGCTATCAGACCCTTTGCGAGCGTCTACCCAAAATGGAGCATTTTTTCCTTCAGAAAGCGAACCGGGGGTACATGGCTTTGCAGCGGCGATTGTTATCGTTGATGACCATCCAGGCCAAAGAGCGGTACGAACAGCTCCTCCAACAATACCCTACGCTGGTTCAGCGAGTTCCTAAAACCTTACTGGCTTCTTACCTGGGTGTTTCCCGCGAAACGCTGAGTCGACTTTCTTTCGGCGTGTGATCTACATCACTCGAAAGCTGTGCGGTAGCTCACCGTTGGACCGTTCGATTCGCCGGACCTTTGTCCCGTTCATGTAAAGCAGCAAAGCAAATGGAAAAGCGAATCATTAACCCCTGGCAATGGCAGGACGCACGGAATTACGTACAGGCCGTAGAAGTAAAAAATGTAACCTCCACCCTCTATTGTGCCGGACAGGCATCCGTTTTAGCCGATGGTACGTCGAGTAATGCGGACATGAAAACTCAGTTGCTACAGGCCATCGAAAATCTGGAGCTGGTGATTAGTCAGGCGGGTTATACGTGTAAAGACATCGTTCGGTTAAACGTCTACACCACTTCTTCGGAAGAGCTTTTCGCTCATTTTGATATTTTTCAGGCATGGATTACCAGACACGGGATCCAACAGGCCAGTACGTTTTTTGAAGTAAAGACGCTTTTTGAAACGTTATCGGTGGAGCTGGAAGCGACGGCGGTGAAGTAGCTAGAACGCAAAAACGCTGGCAGAACGAATTCTGCCAGCGTTTGTAATGAAGTCCTCTCGTGGAGTAACCCCAAGTTACTATAAGTACTGATTCACGTTTACGGCGTTCAGATCTTCGAACGCGGCTTTCAGACGCGTAACGAAAGCCTTTTCACCTTCACGCAACCATACGCGGGGATCGTAGTATTTCTTGTTGGGAGAATCTTCGCCCGTAGGGTTACCGATTTGTGATTGCAGGTAGCCTTCTTTCGATTTGTAGAAGCCTAGAACACCATCCCAGTACGCCCACTGCATATCCGTATCGATGTTCATTTTGATTGCACCGTAGCTGATGGCTTCGCGGATTTCTTCGCGGGAAGAACCTGAACCACCGTGGAATACGAAGTTTACGGGTTTCTCTGCTTCCAGACTGAATTTTTCACGGATGTATTTCTGTGAGTTATTCAGGATGACGGGTTGCAGTTTTACGTTACCGGGTTTGTATACGCCGTGCACGTTACCGAACGCCGCAGCTACCGTAAAGCGGCTGGAGATCGCGTTCAGTTTTTCGTACGAATACGCTACTTCTTCGGGCTGGGTATACAGACGTGAAGAATCTACGTCGGAGTTATCCACACCGTCTTCTTCACCCCCCGTTACGCCTAATTCAATTTCCAGCGTCATGCCCATTTTGGCCATACGCTCGAGGTATTTCGAAGAAATTTCGATGTTTTCTTCCAGCGACTCTTCTGACAAATCAAGCATGTGGGAAGAGTACAGGGGCTTGCCCGTCTGAGCGAAAAACTTCTCACCAGCTTCCAGTACGCCGTCAATCCAAGGAAGGATTTTCTTGGCACAGTGGTCCGTGTGCAGTACGACGGGGACACCATAGCGTTCGGCCAGTAAGTGAATATGTTGAGCTCCTGAAATAGCTCCGGCGATAGCGGCTTGTTCGTTATCGTTTTTCAGGCCTTTTCCTGCGTAAAACTGAGATCCGCCGTGGGAAAACTGAATGATGACGGGAGAATTCAGGTCGCGTGCTGTTTCCAGTACTGCGTTTACCGTACTGCTGGAAATAACGTTGACAGCCGGAAGAGCAAATTGGTGTTTCTTAGCGAGTTCGAATAACTCCTGAACGGCATCTCCTGAAAGAACGCCCGGAGCAATTTGAGTTGCATTGGCCATACTAAGCGTTGAAATGTGATGATTATGAACTAAATTTTTTTACTCGTATCGAAAGAAGTTCGTCGTTTTGAAACGGTGTATCCCGTTGAAACCAACCCTACGAGGTTCGTTGTACGAGAACTTCAAGTTGATGAAGAAGAAGCATCTCACCAGAATCTTTCCGGCCTGACCGGAAGGCAGCTGGCAATCAGCGGCTACAAACTTAGGCATTTTTCCTTCATCCGTCGTACTTCCATTTAAATAAGGTACAGAATCACTTTTTCGTTTCCAATCGGGGCCTGAAAAATCCAAAAAATCATAAAAAATGCATTAAAGCCGCCTCGAAAAGTACAAAAACTAACCAATAGCTAGTTTGCAAACCTAGGAATGGCCTATCTTTGATGTCCCAAATCAAGCTTTAGGTTTAGTGCCCGTCTGTTAGGGCGGCCTAAGCACTAAACTTCAAAAACTCTAACACATGTCTTGGTTCACCCGGAAAGACAAGGGTATTCAAACCCCCACTGAAGCCAAGCGGGAAGCTCCCGACGGGCTTTGGTACAAGTGCCCTCAGTGCGGGAACATCATGCATACCCGCGAGCACAAGCTGCAGGCTTATACCTGCTCGAAATGCAATTACCACGAAAAAGTCGGTTCGCAGGAATACTTTGAACTGCTCTTCGACGATACCCTTTATACCGAACTTGATCCGACGATGACGTCGGACGATCCGCTCCACTTCAAAGATACCAAAGCTTATCCCGACCGGATCAAGGCTACCGAACGTAAAACGGGGCTGAAAGATGCCGTTCGTACGGGTTATGGCAAAGTACACGGCATCGATATGGTGGTGGCGTGTATGGACTTTAACTTCATCGGCGGTTCGATGGGTTCGGTCGTGGGCGAAAAAATCGCCCGTGCGATGGATTACTCGCTGAAAAACCGGATTCCGTTACTAATGATTTCCAAATCGGGAGGTGCCCGGATGATGGAGGCGGGTTTCTCGCTCATGCAAATGGCGAAAACGTCGGCGAAAATCGCTCTGCTCGATCAGGCCAAAATTCCGTACATCTCGCTTCTGACCGATCCTACGACGGGTGGGGTAACGGCTTCGTTTGCCATGCTGGGTGATTTCAACATCTCCGAACCCGGAGCCCTCATCGGCTTTGCGGGTCCCCGCGTCATTCGCGAAACCATTGGTAAAGATCTGCCTAAAGGCTTCCAGAGTGCCGAATTTGTGCAGGAACACGGCTTCCTCGACTTCATCGTGGATCGCAAGGATTTGAAAGATCGGCTGGCGAAATTGCTGGAAATCATCTGGGTCAAGCCTGCGTAAAACCCTGTTTCAGTATAAAAAGCCTGGGTCCCACGACTCAGGCTTTTTTCGTGTCCGTTCGGACCGTTTGTTCTTAGTATCTTTATCGCAACCATTTTAACTTCTTCACTGTATGCGTGGTCGCTTGTCGCTGGCTTTTCTATGGCTCTGTACCTTATTCTTTGTCGGTTGTAAATCTTCGGAAAAAGCATCGGAGGGTTCTTCGGTAGCGATTTCCTGGAAATTGATTTCCAACTTTACCGATACTCCCTCCGGTTTTAAAGCCCGTTTTGTCTTCAAAAATAATGGTAGTGAAACGTTGGGTAACAAGGGCTGGACGCTGTTTTTCAACATGTCTCCCCGCCCGATTCTGGCTTCCAAAACACCGTCTCCGGCTACCGTCGAACACATCAACGGCGATTGGTACAAGCTCACCCCCAACGAAAGTTTTGAGCTGAAACCCGGTGCCAGTCTGGAAATTCCCTACGAAGCTTCGGTCGCCATCATCAAGGAAACGGATGCTCCGATGGGTCTGTACTTTGTGCATACGGATGGGAAAGAAGAGAAAATCGAGGAAGTAGCCGACTATACAGTCGAACCATTCACGGAAAAAGAACAAATCCTACGCGGTTCCAACGATCAGGTTCCTTTGCCTACGGCGGCCTATCAGTATCAGCAAAATGCGGGACTAAGTCTGGTTTCGCCGGAACAACTGCCGGTCCTGATTCCGTCTCCGGTGAAGGTTACGAAAACGGCGGGTTCCGTTAGCCTGACGAAAGAATGGCCCATTTACTACGCGAAAGGGCTGGCCAATGAAGCTGCGTTTCTGGCCCAACGCCTTCAGGTACTGACCGGCACCTCATTTACTACGAAAGAAGGAACGAGTACGGAACAACGCATTCAACTGAGTACGGGCTCGGTAGCCGTAAATGGTGTTACGAGCGAAGCCTATCAATTGAACGTAGCTGCTAACGGTATCCAGATCGTGGGTAGTGATGCCGCCGGGGTTTTCTACGGCGTAGAAAGTTTACTGGCTTTGGCTCCGGTTGCCGCGTACCAGAAAGCGACCGCTCCTCTGGCCCTGCCGCAGGTACAGATCGAGGACGCACCCCGCTTCAAATTCCGGAGTATGCACTTCGACGTTTGCCGAAATTTCCAGACCAAGGAAACGGTCAAACGCATGCTGGATTTACTGGCTTTCTACAAAATCAATCACCTGCTGTTTTACCTGACGGAAGACGAAGCCTGGCGGCTGGAAATTAAGAGTCTGCCCGAATTGACCGAAGTAGGTTCGCATCGCCAACATACGGCGGGTATGCAAACGGCAGCCCTGCACCCGGCGTACGGCTCCGGTCCCCACGCCGATGCCAAGGGTAAATACGGCAGTGGCTACTACACCCGTCAGGACTTTATTGATATTCTGAAATACGCTCAGGAACGGCACATTCAGATTATTCCGGAAATCGGATTTCCCGGTCACTCGCGGGCGGCTATCAAATCCATGGAGGCTCGGTACGAACGCTTCATGAAAGAAGGCAAAACGAAAGAAGCCGAAGAATTCCGACTGATCGATCCTGAGGATAAATCGGTTTATAGCTCGGCTCAAGCCTTCAAAGACAACGTGATCTGCGTCGCCCGCGAATCAGCGTATCATTTCTTTGAAACGGTAATTGCTGATGTAGCGAAGATGTACGACGAAGCGGGATTGAAACTGACCGTACTCCACGTTGGTGGCGACGAGGTCCCGCAGGGCGTCTGGACGAAATCACCAATGGTAGACGAGTTGCTGAAGAAACATCCCGAAATCAAAGGCCCCCGCTATTTACAGAGTTATTTCTTCGGACAAATGCTCCATCGCCTGAAAAAATATAATCTGGAAATTCATGGTTGGGAGGAAGTAGCCCTGAATGTAGATGCCTCGGGTCAGTACGTAGCCAATCCGGATTTGTGGGCAAACGCGTTGTTCCGTACATCTGGAATAACGTATTCGATGTGGATCTGGGATATCGCATGGCCAATGCAGGTTATCCGGTGGT
The DNA here is from genome assembly GCF_002261125.1 of Siphonobacter sp. BAB-5385. NCBI lineage: Bacteria > Pseudomonadati > Bacteroidota > Cytophagia > Cytophagales > Cytophagaceae > Siphonobacter > Siphonobacter sp. BAB-5385. The sequence goes on from NZ_NMPS01000121.1 coordinate 11,465, forward strand.
GCTGTGTAATGTGACGAATCTGTACATGGATCTGGCCTACAATAATGATCCGAAAGAACCCGGTTTGTACTGGGGCGGCTTTGTCGGTCCGAAAAACGCCTGGACCTTTGCTCCCTACGATTTCGCCAAGACTACCTATACCAATTCACTGGGCAAACCGCTGGATTTTACGGGCAAGCAGAAACTCAAAAATCGTCAGAACATTCTGGGCCTGGAAGCTCAGTTGTGGAGTGAAACCGTAAAAGGTCGCGACATGATGGAGTATTATGTGCTACCGAAACTGATCGGTTTTGCGGAAAGTGCCTGGGCAGTCGAGCGTCCCTGGGAAACAATCGAAAACCGGGATCAACGCGAGAAGTCCATGCAAACGGGCTGGAATGTATTTGCCAATACCCTGGCCCAACGCGAACTCCCCCGCCTGAGTTACTGGAATAATGGCTATAACTATCGCATCCCAACGCCCGGAGCAGTTCTGGAAAACGGTACGCTCCAAGCCAATGCCGAGTATCCCGGCCTCCAGATTCGGTATACAACAGACGGCTCCGAACCCGGACCGCAGTCTACGCTGTACCAATCACCCGTGCCGGTACAGGGAACGGTGAAACTAAAATGCTTCGATTCGGCGGGTAAATCTAGCCGTATGGTTACCGTGGGTAAGTAAGCCTAGCTGTAAACGAAAAAAGGCAGTCAGGGTCTACGCTCTGACTGCCTTTTCATTTATTCGACCACGATTCGTCTGGTTACTACCTCGTTTGCCAGCGTGGCTCGGAGTAGATACAGCCCTTTAGGTAAGCCTTGCTGTAGTTGAAGATCGTCCTGATTGCCATTCGCACGCGTAATTTTCATTGGAATTGGCTCACCCTGATGGGTGTATAATTCGTAAGATACATTACGAGCGGTTGTCCGTACCGTAAATTGCTGGGCGTTTAGCAAAGGATTTCCCAGAATCTGAACGTCTAATTCGGCAGACTCGGGTCGCTCAACCGATACGGTACGACATACGTATTCGGTGCCATCTTCGTCCATCTGACGTAAGCGGTAATAGCTTTTTCCCGGAAGGGGTTTTTCATCTGTACCCCAATACTCTTTCCGTTCGTCAGTAGTGCCCGAAGCTTCGTATGTTTTGAGTACCTCGTATTGTTCCGCATCTGTACTCCGCTCTACCACGAAAGAACGGGCATTTTTTTCGGAAGCAGTAGCCCAGTTTAAGCGTACCTGACTAGCGGAAGCTATAGCCTTGAAGTACAGCAGTTCAACGGGCATGGGCCCCTGGCTACCCAGAATTTTCAGGTTATCTACGGTAAGGGTACCATTGCTATTGTTCCAGAGAAATTTGAAGTCCGTCGGCGAAACACCAGTACTGAGTTCACTGGCTTCATCGAATTCCAGCGAATTATCGACCCAAATGTCCATTTTATTGGCTGCCAGACTACCCGTCCGCCCATCCTCATCCGTATAGGTGGTGGCATTCCCCGAAACGTTGAGTACCCAAGTGATGGTTTTAGTACCGGTGTATGGCCCTTTCGTTACGGAACCGCCGTCCTGTAAATGCAAATTAAAAGCGTTACCTGCGGTAGGGAAATGAAAACCTAAACGGGCAAAAACGCTGGCATTTGCTGGCAGACTTCCGTTATCGTTCAAATTACCGAAATACAGGTAATTGTACGGATTCACCGCTGCAGAGGGTTCCGCAATATCCACCGAAACCGTAAACTGCACGTAAAGAATGGTTGGATTGGCCGAAAAGAGATCATCGGTCTTAGAAAACCGAACCTGGCCACCGGACGCCTTCGTAAGCATTAAGGCTTCATTGCCGATACTCGCAGTTGAAGGCGTATTCCCTAGTATTTCGGTAAACTTGTTTGGACCGCCGCCTTTGTAATCCGCTACATTGGATGAGCTACTAAAATTTTGCTCGAAGTAAGTAGTGGTTTGTGCATATCCTGAGGATACGCACAAACCCATCAGTAATCCGTAGAAAAGTTTCATAACTGAAGAAGAGGTGATTATCGCCCTAACTTACCTACTCGATTACAGAACTTAACAATACTTAATTACTAACTTATTAAAAGGTAAAAATACTTATTTTTTTAATACCTTAGCTTCGTTCCAAAAGACGTCCATTTCGGCCAGGGTCATATCTTTCAGGCTTTTCCCTAACTCTTTGGCTTTCGTTTCAATGTATTGGAAGCGAGTAATGAACTTCTTATTGGTACGCTCCAAAGCCGTTTCGGGATTGATGTCCACAAAGCGGGCGTAATTAACCAGTGAGAACAACACATCACCAAATTCACTTTCGGCCCGTTCCGTATCATGCACGGCTCCGGCTTTAAACTCCGCCCGGAATTCGTCAATTTCTTCGCGTACTTTGTCCCAAACCTGTTCCCGATCTTCCCAGTCAAAACCCGCTCCACGAGCTTTTTCCTGAATTCGCATGGATTTCACCAGAGCTGGTAACGAACCAGGTACGCCACCCAATACTGACTTGTTTCCTTCTTTGATTTTTAGCTGTTCCCAGTTCTGCTTTACCTGTTCTTCGGTATCCGCCTGGGCTTCGCCGTAGATATGCGGGTGCCGATCCACCAGTTTCTTGCCCAGGCTGTCCATCACATCCGTAATGTCGAAATCGCCTGTTTCGGAAGCAATGCGGGCGTAAAAAACCAGATGCAAGAGTACATCTCCCAGCTCTTTTTTGATTTCATTGAGATCCTTTTCCAGAATTGCATCCGAAAGCTCATAGGTCTCTTCAATCGTCAAATGTCGGAGCGAATCCATGGTTTGCTTCCGATCCCAGGGGCAATTTTCGCGAAGCTCATCCATGATCGTCAATACCCGATCAAAGGCCATCAATTGTTGTTTTCGCCGACTGGGCAACTCCTCAAATACCCGGGGCTGCTGGGAAGGGTGAAGTTCTTTTTGCATAACAATACCGTTAAATCTAAAAGCAGTTAGGGTTTTGAGTGTAGTGTTTTGGAAGGAACCCCAGTCAAAACGCCAAACTCAAAACCCTAAACCTAATTACTCATTTATTCATTTATTCCGCTAAAAACGGATAGCGATAATCCGTTGCGGGTACAAATCCTTCTTTAATCGTACGAGCTGATACCCAACGCAACAGGTTTTGCATCGAACCCGCCTTATCATTCGTTCCGGAGCCACGAGCACCGCCGAAAGGCTGTTGACCCACCACGGCTCCCGTACATTTATCGTTTACGTAGAAGTTTCCAGCGGAGTTCACCAACTTACGGCTTGCCAGGTCAATGGCGTAGCGATCCTGCGAGAAGATGGCACCCGTCAGAGCGTACGGCGACGTACGGTCAATCAGGCTCAGCGTTTCTTCAAACTGCGTAGGTTCGTACAGATAGATCGTCAATACGGGACCGAAGATTTCCTGTTCCATCGTTTCCGAATGCGGATCCGTCGTCAGGATCAACGTCGGATTGATAAACCAGCCTTTGGATGAATCGTACGTACCACCCCAAATAATCTCGTTAGCCGGGTTTTGGCGGGCCCGCTCAATAAAGCCCGTAATTTTCTGGAAAGCCCGTTCATCGATGACGGCATTCACGAAATTCGAGAAATCTTCCGTCGGGCCTACTTTCATGGTTTCCAGCATGGCTTTCATTTCCGCCCATACGGATTCCCATAGCGTTGTGGGAATATAGGCCCGGGAAGCGGCGGAACATTTCTGTCCCTGGAATTCGAAAGCGGCCCGCAACAGGTTCGCCGCGTATGCTTTTACATCGGCTGATTCGTGGGCAAGCATAAAGTCCTTACCACCCGTTTCGCCCACGATACGCGGATAATACCGATAGCTATCCATATGGCTACCAATATTTTTCCAAATCGTCTTGAACACGGCAGTACTACCCGTGAAGTGAATACCCGCAAACTCAGGATGACTGAAGACCAGATCACCAATCATCGGGCCATCGCCTTGAATAAGGTTAATCACACCATCGGGCAAACCAGCTTCTTTAAGAATTTGCATCAACACATAGGCCGAATACATCTGTGTAGGGGCTGGTTTCCAGACTACCACGTTACCCATCATGGCCGCCGAAGCCGGTAAGTTTCCGGAGATTGCGGTAAAATTGAAAGGCGTTAATGCGAATACGAAGCCTTCCAGCGGACGGTACTCCACCTGATTCCAGATGGTAGGATCCGGAGAGATGGGTTGATTTCGGTAAATTTCTGTCGCAAAAGCCACATTAAACCGTAGAAAATCCACCCACTCACACGCAGCGTCGATTTCGGCCTGGAAGGCATTCTTCGACTGACCCAGCATGGTAGAGGCATTCAGCAGATACCGGTACTTGGTAGCAGACAATTCGGCGGCTTTCAGGAAAATCGCCAGACGTTGTTCCCAGGGTAATACCGCCCAGGCATGACGAGCCTGCAAAGCTACTTCAATGGCCTCGGTCACGTGTTCCGGACCGCCTTCGTAGAAATAGCCTAATACGTGCTGGTGATCGTGCGGCGGCGTAATGGCTACTTTTTTATCCGTACGAATTTGCTGATTTCCAATGTATAAAGGGACCTCAATCTCTTTCGAACGTAACTCAGCCAGGGTAGCTTTCAGTTTTTCGCGTTCAGCTGTACCGGGGGCATATCCGTAAATGGGTTCGTTTTTCGGGATTGGGACGTTATAAATTCCGTTGGACATACTACTATGATGAAGTTTGATTTTAGCAAGCTTAGAAATAGTAATGAATGAACTTTAAATCTGTTGTATGCAACACGAAGGCCATTCAAATAATTCAAATAGATTTGCGAAGGTACGGCTTTTCAAGAAATCCCTTTCAGAAGAATTTTTATGAAATCGTAAAATTTCACGCTTGATAGTCAGGGTACTAAGCCCTCAGGAAATGGTCTTTAGGTATGCAGGCACAGTTTTCTATAGACTTACACCCTATGGTTCAGCCATTTTGTCAGCAGTATTGAAGTGGCAGGCTTTTGTATTCATAATAATATTTTAGCTTTAGCCCGAAAAACTTATCACAGCCATGACAGCCGACGAATTTATCGCCGTCCGGCAATATACAGAGTCCGAAAAGTACGCCATCTTCGACCGGGAGCTTATGCCGCATATCCAGTCGATGTATAACTTTGCTTTTCGCCTGACTCAAGACGAGGACGATGCCAACGATCTGGTTCAGGACACCTATCTGAAGGCGTTCCGGTTCATCAATTCTTTCGAGAAGGGGACCAACGCCAAAGCCTGGCTGTTTCGGATCTTGAAGAATAGTTTCATCAACGACTACCGCCGTAAGTCGAAGGAACCGAATAAAGTAGACTACCAGGAGGTAGAAACCTACTACGATTCGGAAGAAATGGCGGGTACTAGTCAGACCACCGATTTGCGGGCCGAAACGGTTCAGGAATTGCTGGGTGATGAAGTCACGAATGCCCTGAATGCCTTGCCCATTGATTTTCGTACGGTACTGATCCTCTGTGACGTGGAAGGATTTACGTACGAAGAAATGGCCAAAATTCTTGATATCCCCATCGGTACGGTCCGTTCACGGCTGCACCGGGCCCGTATGTTGTTGAAGGAAAAGCTCAAAACATATGCGACCCACATGGGTTATGATACGAGTGAGCGTTCGGAAGACGAAGAATCCTTGTAAGACGGAAACTTTTTGGCGGAGAAATCTGCTATAGCATGGACTGCCTCTAGCAGTCCTATTTTTCTGTCTGCCAAAAGATTAATCGTTCGTCTTACTTTCTTCCAGCGTAACGTACCTTAAAATTTATTTTCGAAAGAATTATCTGTAACTCAGGAACCAAAAGAACCAGGTATTGATTTTGGCCTCAGTTTTCCACGTTTAGAGAGGTGCATTGAGCCCCGCTAATTATCTTATTTTATCATGACTCCCATGACACCCGAATCCAGTTCATCTGCCGAAGCAGAGAAGGTGGTTAAGAAAGAGCACTGCGAGAACCATGCTAATTGCATGAAGCTCATTCAGATGGCTTTGGACGGCGAAGCCAGTCCCGAGGAACTCGAACACGTTCGCCAGAATTTGGGCAATTGTCTACCCTGTAACCGCGGTTACAACTTAGAAAAAGCAATTAAGCAAGCCTTACAATTACGCGTTGAGCAAAAAGCAGTACCGCAAAGTCTGGTTGATTGCATCAAAAGTAAGATCCACGAACTTTAAAACGACCCCTATAGCCTTAAGACTATCCTTCTCATTCCTAAGAAGTTACGTTTTTTATATCCAATATTGATCCGTCTGATTTATTTTTGAGGCTATATCATGACCTCGGGGCACGCTCCGGGGTTATTCATTAACAGACCTTAACTATTCCATTGGTTTGAACGGTAAAGCCATTATTTTCTGTGCACCTTCCGGTTCCGGAAAAACGACACTCGTTAAACATTTGCTGGCCTCACAGCCCGATCAGTTCGGTTTCTCTATCTCTGCCTGCACGCGGGACAAACGCGGCCGGGCCGAAGAACACGGGAAAGATTACTACTTCCTGAGCATCGACGAGTTTAAACAAAAAATTGACGAAGACGCCTTTGCTGAATGGGAAGAAGTATATCCAGGTGGCTACTACGGCACGCTCAAGTCCGAAGTAGAGCGGGTTTGGGCTTCGGGCAAGCACATTTTATTTGACGTGGACGTACGCGGGGGTCTCAAGCTGAAGCAGTACTTTGGCGACCGGGCTCTGGCCATTTTCGTGAAAGTGCCTTCCATGGAAGTACTCGAACAACGCTTACGTTCACGGGGGACCGAAACCGAAGACAGTATTTCCAAACGTCTTTATAAAGTTCGCTTCGAAATGTCCTTCCAGGATCAGTTTGATGTCATTTTGGTTAATGATGATCTGGAAACGTCAACGAAGGAAACGGAACGACTCGTTTCGGAGTTTACTGCAAAATAGTTATTCGTTATTTGACGGAACTCGAAACAAATAACTATCCACCAACAACCAACCACTAAGATCATGCGAATTGCGTTGGAACATATGCCGGATCACGCCCGCCTTTGGGTGTATCAGGCCGATCGCAGCCTTTCGACGGCTGAACAGGAAGCCATCCAGCAGCAGTTGGAAGCCTCGTTTGAAGAATGGGCCGCCCACGGCCAACCGCTGACGAATGCGGTACAAATCGTGGAAGGACGCTTTGTATTACTGGCCGTTGATGAAAAAGCTTACGCGGCCAGCGGTTGTTCCATCGACGCTTCTACCCGAATCATTAGCCAGATTGGTCAACAGGCGGGTATCAACTTTTTTGATCGCTCGATTGTGTTCCGTACCGAACAGGGGATTGATTCGATAGACGGACTCAAGGGTAAATCAGCCGTAAAAGCGGGTACCATTCAAGCGAATACAATCTTATTTAACAATCAGGTAAAAACGGTCGGCGAGTTCCGTACCCAATGGGAAGTACCCGCGGCAGAAAGCTGGATGAAACGGTTTTTTAATTTGGTTGTGAGTTAATGGTTTTTTGTAGATAGTATAAAAAAGGCCCGAACGTTACAGAACGTTCGGGCCTTTTTCTTAAGTAAAACGGAGTGATAAAGGCTTATATAGAAATAAGCCAGTACCTTCAGTATGTCGTCTTGAACAGACGGAGTTTGGCCCTCTTCACTAGCTGTTTAGTAGCCCATGAGCCTCTCCACGCCTAACGACAG
>NZ_NMPS01000122.1:0-6445 GCF_002261125.1 Siphonobacter sp. BAB-5385
TGGGTAGGCTGTGCCTACCGGGCGGGACGCATCCATACCCCGCATTGCATACGGGGCTACTGACATTGAACCCCTTCGGGGTTAGCGGCTCGGAATGCACGCCTGAATGAAATAGGAAAGGTAGGGTCTTTAACCCTGGATGGGTTTCATTGAATTAGCCATGGGGGCAACCCATGATTAGCTTCGCATTGCATTCACCCGTATGGCAGGCCGGGCTAATTACCCGGAATCCCTTCAGATTTATGAAAGAGAAAAACGGATATGAAAATACTGGCTTAGGCCTTTTTCCTGATTCAAGACAAAAAGGGATAGCGTTAGAGTTTACCAGCGATGGCACATACAAAAATGCTGCTTTTACAAGGCAGCATTTTTGTATAATCTTTAAAAATAATGGACATACTATTTTGTCATAAAGTAAAGAATACTTTACATTTGGTAAAAATTATTTTCCACTCTAATAACTTAATTTACACGTATGAAAACGAGATTTCTTTTTCCGCACTGGGCCAAGGCTTTAGGCTGGGGCCTGACTTTTTGCTTTTTGATTCTGGGGATTATATACATGGTTCGGGAGAGCTATTTCCCGAATCTGGAAAAGTCGGTTGACTGGCTTACTATCAAAATTCCTCACAAATTGACCTGGGACTCGGAGTTTTTGGGCACTACGGAAAATAACCTGCTGGATGAAATCATCACGGTAGGACTGACCCTCGGCCTCGTGCTGGTTGCTTTCTCCAAAGAACGGAAAGAAGATGAATGGGTGGCTCAGGTACGGCTCGAATCCCTGCAATGGGGCGTCATGATTAACGCGGTGCTGATTATTCTGGCCACGCTTCTGGTCTACAATGGGGCCTACCTGAGTATTTTGATTTACAACGTTTTTACGGCTTTGGCCTTCTTTGTCATCCGGTTTAACTGGATTCTGTATATCAAACCCCTGGTGTTCAAACGCAACATGATGCCGCTAGTCTAGGCAGGGCGGTTTTATCGGGAGAATTCATACGCTTATGAAAAACACCATTCGGGTCGAACGGGCGATCAAGGATATTACGCAGGCCACCCTGCTGATGCCGTGCAGGTGTCCCGCCAGACGATCAACGCCATTGAGGCGAATAAATACGTACCTTCTACGGTACTGGCCCTGAAAATTGCCCGCTATTTTGACAAACCGCTGGAAAGCATCTTCCAACTGGAAGCGGAAGATTAGCTCTTGGGCCAAATGCAAAACGGGTACTTCCCTGAACGTCCAGAGAAGTACCTGCTTCCTATACTTTATAAGTTACTATTTTTTTCGTCTGGTATGGTTTGGGAGGCGTACTACGTACCGTTTGGCGAAGTTGTTTAATCTGTAAGGAATGTCGGTAAAGTCTGGATACGAGAGGTCTTTTAAGGGAAACGGGACTAGTAGCAGTAGTAGCTTTTTTTTGTTTGCTTCGCTTTCGGTCAACCCACTGCACAACGAAGGCAATGCAAAGAATCAGAATAACGCGGAGGGTTTCTTCGGACATATGGCGTGGGTCTTATGGGTTAGCATCCCTGTTTTGTGATAACGGTAATCACTGTACGCCAGAGAATGTAGCTTCCAGCCGAATACTCCAGTGCTTGATGTAATAAAGGTCATACATAAGTTTATGACGAGCATCTTTTACGCCTGCTCCGTACGGATAACAGATTTGGGCATAGCCCGTAATGCCCGGTTTCACCCGATGACGGGTTTGATAATGCGGAATCTGGTTTTCAAACGAAGTGGTAAATACCTTACGCTCCGGACGAGGACCTACCAACGACATTTCACCCTTGAGTACATTCAGAAACTGGGGTAATTCATCCAGCCGAATTTTTCGCATAAACGCCCCAAAGGGAAAGGTACGACGATCGTTTTTACTGGAAAAGGCAGCTCCGGATACTTCCGCGTCCAGCCGCATGGAGCGAAACTTGACGCAGTGAAATTCCTGATCCTGTTGGCCGACCCGAGCTTGTCGGTAGAAAATAGGCCCTGGTGACTGTTGTTTGATTCGTAGGGCACTCCACAACCAGAAGGGGGAGGTAAAGACTAAAAAGACAATGGATGAAACGACATCTATTCCTTTTTTTAAACCACGAATATTAGGCTTGAAAATCGGCAAATCGTTTGTAAACGTACGTTCGTGGGCGTTTTGAGCAATGTATACTTTCCCCAGGATCTGTTCGCAGAAATCAGCAATGGTACTGACCCGAATCATCTTACTCTGTCTGACGATAAACTGGTACACCTGGTGGTGTTGCTGATCGTAGTCTGGATTCGCAACCAGATGGATCAGGGTATGTTCATTCAGGATCGGGTGAAGAATGACATTCAATAGATAATCATCGTCGGTATGGCGAGGCACCAGAATGATTTCTTCGTATTGGGGCAAAAGGCGTTTATAATCCCGTTTGGTTAAAAAATAATCATAACCTGTGATTAACAACAAGCCTTTTCCAGTACGGTTTCCCCTACGCAGGCGATGGATGACCCGCCGGGATGGAGCTGCAATAAGGGATGAGGGAAGAGTAAAATGACTCATAAGTAATCAGGGTTGGATGGGAATAGGTAGTTGCCCTCAATACCGGAGTCTATCGCCGGTTGAAAGCAACGCTGGCAGATTCACTTCTGCCAGCGTTTTCAGGGTCGCCAACTAGTACTTATTGCTTAATAACTTTGTAGGTTTCCGTGGAACCGTTCTTGAACTGGAACCGCACCAGATACAGCCCCTTGGTCAAATTACTCACCTTCACCTGAGCGGCGGGAGCGGCACTTTCGTAGACGGCCCCACCCGTCGTCGAGAGAATCTGCACCCGCTCTACCTTGCTGGCATCCTTCACCTCCAGGGTCAGATAATCCACCGCCGGATTGGGGTATACGTTGGCTTGCAGACCTCGCTCAAACGACAGACTCTGCGATCGCGACAGCTCGGTGTGGCCATCAAAGTCCACCATCCGTAGGCGGTAGTAATTCAGACCGTTGGCTGGGTCAGTGTCCAGGTAGCTATAGCGTTGCTGGGTGGTGCTGTTACCCACCGCCGCTACCGAACCCAGGTTCCGCCAGTTGCGGCCATCCAGACTGTGCTCGACTTCGAAGCTTTTGGTGTTTTTCTCCTGCAACGTCACCCAGTTCAGCTGAGCACTGATTCCTTCTTTCTTGGCCGTAAAGCTGGCCAGCGTAACGGGCGTAGCTGCATCAACGACAGTGATGGTCGTAACCGAGTTATCGTTGGAGGTGATGTTACGGGGTGTTTGCGGACCCTGAAAGCCTAAGGTACCCGTGACCGTTTCCGCATCGCCTACTTTGACGGCTTTGATATGTACGTCATAGGTAACACACTCGGGGTTAGGTAAGGCGGGCCGGTAGAGCAACATGATCGAGGACGGACTCTGACTCATCGTTTGAAAGTCAGTTAACGGGCTACCATCGGTGTTGGTGACGCTGGTGATTTCCACCAGCGAGGGTAGCGAAACCAGGGGCCGTAGACGATTGGCAGGAGCACTGGTCGGGTCAGCATCACCGTTGCAGATATCGACGCGAATAATGCCGGATTCGCCAACCTTGAGTTCCCTGGGAATGGCTACGATGTTGATACCGACCTCTTGAGCCTGAGCTTTGAAAAGCACTAGCCCAAAGGCCAGGGCGAGTAGTGATAAGGACTTTTTCATAAATAGTCAAAAGAAGAAAAGGTTACTTGATAGCGGTGATGGAGGTGATTACCACGTTGTTGTCGGTGTTGGTTTCTCCCCCGGAGCGACCCACGATGGTTACCGTCAGGTTTTGCGTGGTGTTGCCAGGAATACCAGGCTTACGGGTGGCGGTAAAGCCAATTTTAGCCTGTCCACCCGCCGGGATGGTCACACCGGGTTTAGCCGTCACAATGATGAGTGAAGCCGTTTCGGTGAAGGTCCAGTTACCGTTTTCGTTGTCCGTATTGATATTGTCGAAAACACTGGAAGTGGTGTTCGTGGTGGGATAGGTGATGTTGAAGGCCGAAAGTTTGTTCAGACGGAAGGAGATGGCACCCGTAGCATCGCCGCCGTTGATCTCATAGAGGTTGACGATAAAGTCGCGGCTCTCTCCTTCGGCAAAGGACAACGCCTTAATATCTGTGGTCGGGGTTAAGTCCGGAATGATGTTGACCACGGATGCCAGGGTATAGGCCGTGTAGGTATTGGGTACAATCGTAGCAGTAGTGGTAATGGAACCCGCCGTCAGGGAGCTGGTGCCGCCCAGCACGGAGGTAGCGTCCACGGTGGCGGGGATTTTGACCCACTTGGTGCCGTCCCAGCCGACGATGCCGAGCTTGGTGAGGCTGCTGCCCGTCAGGGTGGTGACGTCACTGATGCCATCCCAGGTGAGGGTGATTTTGGTAGCCGTAGCACCATCAATGTCCCAGTACTCTTTGGTGCTGACGGTGGTGACGTTGGCGTCTTTGCTGGAGGTAGCAAAGGGGCCACCGGTGGGCAGGACGGGGTAGTTGCCGCCGCCGACCATGGAGGTGATGGCCGAGGAAGGGTCGACGTGGAAGTAGGCTCCGGTAGTACCATCGCCTTCGGCAGCGAAGGGGCCGTACTGGCCGTTGTCACCCACGGGGAAGATAAACGAAGTCGTACCCAGCTTGCGAACGTAACCATCGACGTGGTTGGCATCGTTTGCTCCGGTCTGGCTAGCCGCCGTACCAAAATTCAATACGCCGTAAGGAGCCGTACGAATAGTATTAACGATGCCAGGCTGCACACCGCCGCCGCCCGTAGCGAAGCTATGAGCACCAAAGACGGTCATTTCAGCACCACCGAAGATCGTAGTGTTACCCTGAGAACCCTGTTGGGCGAAGGTGTTTTCGGCGAGTGAAAGTAAGGACATCACTGCCACCGCTTGAGCTAATGCTTTGAAGCGGATTGAACTCATAAATTTCTTTTTCATTTCATGTATGTTAGAAAAGGGTGACCTGAGTTATTTCTCAGCTTATCGCTTAAGCCTGAGAAGGAAAGAACGACTTACTGCGTTACCGAGATGATGGTACTGTTGCCGTCGGTTGTTGCACCACCGCAACCGGTGGCTGACAAAGAGCCAACGCCAAAATTTGCCTGATTAGAACCGCCGTTGTAAGTAGCATTGGCCAATATTCGAACCGTATAGGGCTGGGCACGAACAGGGAGGTTTTTCAAAACGAACTTGGCATTCGTTGACAAGCCGCTACAGGCGGTACCCTGAAAAGGAAGGCTGTAAAAACCGATTCGCTCAAACGTGCCGGGTGTGGTTTTATCCACTTGAATCAGATACGTCATCACCACATTAGCGTTGTGATTGGATACGGATGAAAAGTTGACCACGTCTATCACCACATCACTCGTAGGATTGGTAATCGAAAAAGTACCCGTCTGGTTGATATCGACGTTACACGTAGGGCAACTGTTAGCAGCCAGATTTGCGGGTACGTTTAAGGTAACCCCTGCAGTTTGCGGCCATGACGTAACCACGGTATTGCGTTGAGCCGGAGCTAAGCCTACCCAGCCGTTGCCATCCCAGTAGTACTCGCCAATTTTGGCTGCCAGGGTCGGGTAGGTAGCATTACCGGCACTAATGCCCGCGTTGGTGTTATACACGTGCATACCTGCGGTAGGCGTACCTAACAAGCCCCAGGTCGTCGTACTGGTCAGCGAAATGCGGGGCATCAGCAAACCCTTGTTCGTACTCTCCACCTCCAGGGCAGAGCCCGCATTGATCACCGTTGGATTATCCCCTATTTTCACCTGAGCCATCAGCGTGGAAGAGGTAAAAAGAGCGGCTAAAAAGCAGGCCGTGCGTAGTAGTTGTTTGGGTTTCATGCGAATGGTGGAGTTTGATTAGTAATGAAGTCAACAAAGACCACGTAAAACCTAATTACTAGTACAGTCAATTCTGGAACCTGAAAACTTGATGTTCTGTACATCGATGGTTGCAGCAGGCTTCGTTCCAGATATATGTGTAATTTGACACTTAGCCGTTACTTTATCGCCGGCAGTCAGATAGGCTACGGCTACTACATCATTATAGGTGCCATTAAGGTAAGCTTGATCGGCAGTTACGGAAGAAGATAATGCCCCTCTAACTGCTGAAACGATTGTTAGCGTACTGTTTCTTCGGGCTGCTATACCAGGAATATAGTCTACTGCACTTGATTTAAATACGTACATACCGGTACTAGGAATCGTATATTCGCCTGTCGATGGATTGTAGGCATTCAGAGGATCATAGACCTTCGTAGTACTAACTAACACTACAGCTGGGTCAGTTACGTTATCAAGAATTGGTACGTTCTGAGCGGTGCTTCGGGTGGCATCAAACGAACCGCAGCCTACCTTACCCACTTGCCAGCTAGCTCCGCCGTTGGCATCGGAGGTGAGCACTTTACCGGCTCCCTGTGTACCATCGGCGATGGTCATCTGGCCGGTGGTC
>NZ_NMPS01000123.1:0-67893 GCF_002261125.1 Siphonobacter sp. BAB-5385
AAGCAGTACTGCTTCGGACTTCTTACTTTTTATACAGAATATCAGCGAACGATAACCACACGACCCGTTGCTTTAAAAGCCGGATCAATGATCGGATAGGTTTGTCCGTTCTGGCTCAATTTCAGTCGGTAGATATACGTGCCGGGCGGAAGGCGGTTGCCCTGATGGTCGGTACCGTTCCAGAAATACTCGTTGGTTCCTACTCGCAGCGGCTGGCTTTCGTTGCTAAGTACGCGTAGCAATTGTCCCTGCATACTCATGATCTCAACCGTCATGGCATCGGGGAGACTGTCGCCCGTCAGTACCAGATGGAAGCGGGTATACAGCTCCAGCGGGTTCGGGCTAACCAGAAACTGCTGAAGTCCCGTTTCCGCCTTGACCTGGAAACGAATGGCGTAAGGCAAAGCTCCGGCATTGTTACCAGCCACATCACTCCCCTGGGCCTGGAAGAAATACGTGCCCTCGGCCAGGTTTTTAGGCTGGTAGGTAACCCGTACTTCATTACCGGCCAGCGTATCCCATTTCATAGCCGGGTTTTTGTAGGAAAGGCGTTGTAACGCACCTTCCGGTTTTTGCCAGTATAAATCGATTCCCACGGTATCCTTCTTGATTGCGTATTTATTCGAATCTTTCACACGAACGACAATCACGGGATTCGCCGAAACGTAGTCTCCTTCGCGGATCGTTCGGCCATCAAACGTCACTTCCAGCGTGGGTGCCGTGCGGTCGGCCTGCACGTTCAGAGCAAACGTAACGGTGTTGTTGGTATAACTTACTTCAGGTAACACCTGTGGATTGACACTAATCGAAAGACGATTTTCTCCGGCCTGCAAATTCCGGTACGTCAGCGACAGGGGAATCGACTTGGCGGCGGCTACCCGGTATTGTTTCGTAGTGGTAACACTGGCGGCGGCATTCGTGAGGGTTTCGGTAACCAGCAGTGAATCTGTAAAGGTAGCCGTGCTGAGTACATTGAAATTCAGAGCCTGCGTAAAGGAAGCCCCTTCTTCCAGTGTCAGCGGTAGTGTGGACAGGTACGAAGTACGTCCCTGTACGTACAAGGCTCCTTCAGGAACGCCCTGATACGAAACCAGCCAGCGTTTCAGTTGTGGAGCCGTAGGACCACTGATTTTTTCCCGTAATCGCAAATTCGGATATTGCCTGGCGTCAATCTTGCTGATGTCAATCAGCGTTGACGTAAGATTAGTAATTAGCAGCGTTTCATTGCCACGGGCATCTACCCCGTACACGTCGAGCGAAGACTTCTGCTGAGCGTTTTTGGTGACCTGCTGGCGAATGGCACCCCAGCGAGTGGTAGGACCAATCAGCGAAGAAGTCAGCACACCCGACGTCGCCGAGCCCGAAAAATCCCAGCGGCCGTTCCGCAACAGTACCTGATCGGTCAGTACGTTTTCGAACTGGTTTGACTGGCTTTGAGCCCAGCCGTCTTCCACCCCTTTGATGTACGTGAATGAATACGTAGACCACTGGTTGGTACCACTCACGGCCTGATCGGCATCGCGTACCCGCCAGTAATAGACGGTGCTGTCAGAAGCAAGCAGAGCTACTTTCCAGCCTTCGGCATTGCTGGAAGGCAACGTTGTTGTTTTCTTGAACGTACTAGTGAAGGCCGCCGACGTATCCAGTTCGAAAAGGATATTTCCCGCAGTTACGCTGGCATTCGTTGGCGTATATTCCGCCATCAGACGAGCCGTCGGAGCACCGTTTTCCTGCGTTCCTACAATGGCAAAATCGTGCGGCAATACGGGCCGGGCTAACGAACCGGGCAGGGCGAGGCTAATGAATGCTTTGTTGTTCTGTTTGTTTAATTCATCGATCTGATTGGCCGCGTCGATCGTCACATCAAAGCGGTTGTTTCCACCACTGTTTGCGGCATTGCTTACGGTGAAGTACAGCGTATCCTGATAGGCAACCGGAGCGTATCGACGCGAACCCAGGTCAATTTCGCGGCCATTAGAAAGTGTCCGCTTCAGGCTGATGGTAAAAGGTTTAACCAGATTCCGACCCAGGTTACTGACCACCATTCCTACGCGGAACGAATCCGCACTGGCTACGACCTCTTTTCCATCAAAACCTTTCAGAAACAGGCCAGAGTTCGTAACGGCGTAATCGGGTTTGGTATAAGGGAAGGGAACAATAGCAGGATCGCCCTGAAGGACAAATTGTTGAGAATGTCCTAAAGCCATTTCACCCGGATAAGCTTTGAGATAACTACGGATGGTCGTGAGCAGGGAACTACCAAAGGATTTGCCCAGACCTAATTCGTTTTTGAACATCTGTTCGTAGAGCGTCGTAGAATAGCCGTTCAAATAGGTAGGGAACCCACTAAAACTGGTGGCAAGAGCCAGAATTGCTCCCCGATCGGCTGTATTTACCCAGTCGGAACTGAGTGGTATGGCCGCCAGGTTGTTATCGAAAATGTTGCCGGCATCACAACCATTAATAATCATAATGGGATACTTTCCTTTGTTCCGATAGCCGAGTGACTCATTCGTCACATATCCTACATCGATGTCCGAGATTTGAGCTGCGGCGTGACCGAAAAAAGTAATGAAGCCCAGGCCTTGATTGACGGAGCTGGAGATGTTGATAAACTCAACCGGATCATCCGTTTTTTTAGAAGTAATGGATACTTTTCCGCCTAGATTATTCTTTTCAGCAATCGTTTTGTAGTTCTCAACGTAGTTGCGAAATAAGTTGAGTTCTCCAGTAGTTTTACCACCACTCAGGTGAAGGAAGGATTTACGCCACAATGCGGGTTCCTGCCGTTCATATTCTTTGACTTTATTTAGATAGGCTAATACTTCTTCCGGCTTGGTTACGCTCAAACGGCCCACCGGAACGCCCGGAATATCCTTTTCACCCGTCAGACCTTCAACGGTAACCCAATCGGATCCCGGCCAGCCGCCCGCAGGTACGAGGTTATTCTGGTAGAAATCAGGAATAAAACGGTAAAACTGAGGAGCCAGAGCTTTGCCAATCAGGAACAGGTGCTCGGGTTTGCCATGTTGAATCATGTAATCCGCAAAGTGGCGAACAGCCACGCCACTACGCTCACCGTAGTTAAACTGATCGGCTAAAAAGTCAATATCGACAACCAGTGTATCGTGTTTACCACCCGCTGCTGATGCTCGGTAGGTGGCGTATTCTTTGACAATATCTGCATAACCCCCTGCAGGTTTCTGCAGACGTTTATTCGTAACAATGAGGTAGTTGCTTTTAGCCGGATCAATCTTGCGGAAGCCGGTCGGTTTGATAGTAGCTACATTCTTTAATTGTCGATTCACCCAGAGACTACGTCCAGAGCTGGTTTGTGAAATGACAGCTGATAAAACACCATTCGTCAGCGTACCTGTAATACGACGTATCTGGTCGGGTTGGGTAATGTCGTAAATCTGATCGGTTGCGGAGGCGGAACCAAGCTGAACAAACGAAGTGCCTGTAGTATTGGCTCGTAAACGGAACGTTTTACCCGTATTCACTCCCTGCAGCGTCAGGGCTTGCGGGTACGAAAGTTGCGTGTAAACCACGTAGTTATATTCATTATCGAAAGAACCCTTGGTAGAAGCAACCGTTAAAACGTGTGATTGAGCTGACAAATCACTCCAGTCGAGGTCGGCCTTGAATAGCTGAAGATCGTAATTTTTGAAATCGATTGTTCCCAAAAGTCGGTTTTGGGTCGAGCTAGTTCCTCCTCGGATCTCAAGTTTATGGGGATCGGGTGTACCTCCGTAGATTGACAGCTCCAATTTAGGTTTGTCCCCTGCGGTATAGGGATTGGTAAGGGAAAAGGTATAGCTTTTACTTTGCCCGTTATTGATCCTTGCGTCGGTATAGCCTTTGCCTACTTCATAAGAGCTAATCGTCATTCCTGAAAGGTACCGTACGCCAATTGGATACGTAGGCCCCACGGGATAACCCGCTTTAAACAACAGAAGCTCATCCTGCCAGTGAAAGGGTTCCGCCTGCAAGGTTCCGGGAGCCTGTGCTGCCACCGTTTCCATTCGTTTTCCGGGCTGACTGTCTAGTCGGTAGGTTAAATAGTAGTACGTTGTATCACTGAATAAACTTACTTTCGGATTGGTTTGAAGCTTCGGATCCCGGTACAAAGAAGCATCCCGACTACCGTCATTGGGAACACCGTAAAATTCAACGTAATCGTTGCTGTCAAACTTGCCATCTTCCTGTCCACTAACCGTTATAGCTTGCTCCGTACCTTGTTTAAAAAGTTGATAGGAAACGGGGTTCTTTTCAACAGGAAAACCGGCTTGCCGTAGCTGGTCATAAGGAATACGATAAACGCCTTTTTCCCAGACCGGAATTTTAAAATACGTTTGTTCGTAGTTAATCCATTCATTCCCAAATCGGCCCTGCTGAGCATGACTTCGACTAAATAGGAGCAAGCCAATAAAAAGAATATATAAAGTATAACGGTTGGCTAACATAAAGGTGAATTATAGATTAGGGATAATAAGCTGGAATAAAGTACGCAATTTAAACAATTCTTTGGGTAGTAAATTAGTCAGCGGAATCATTATAAAAAATAGTAATACCGGTCGTTTTACTTTTTCCCAGTACCGGGCTTGTAAGGGTGAGGAAAGCCAGTCCAGGGCAGCCAGACATCCAAGCAGGGTAGTGGGAGCGAGGAGTCGATAATTTAAGGGATCAAACGGACTAATCAAGCGTAAGAAGGTAATGATCAGGCCATACACTCCTCCCACGTAAAGGTATATACTAGCTCTGGAAAGGTTGAACGTCGTCCCTTTCCAGGAATAAACATTAAAGATGTAAATGAAAAGAGCCAGCTCTATCAATAGACTTACCCAGAGCAAGGGGTCATCTACGGCAGCGTCCCGCAGTACTATAAATTCATTGAACCATCCCTGAGCTATTCCACCCAGGAGAGCAGGTAAAGGCTCGGTTTCCACGAAACGTGCTCCACCCCATAGTGAATCGCCCTGCCAGAGATTTACTCCAAAATACAAGCCATAGCCCACTGCTAACGTAGAGAACATACGTAAGGACCATTGAGCCTGTAGATGTAGTCGGTTCTGCTGAAAATACACGGTTGCAATTGCCAGACTCACACCCACAAAGCCGCCCATGTAACGTACTAAAAAGGCAGCGTAGCTTAAGCCAAGAAAGGCAAAAGAGTTGGCCGCCTCATGCGTCCAGTGGCGGTAAAGTTGCAGGCAGACTAAAACCAGAATGACGATGAATAAGGTTTCCGACCAGGTGTAAATAGCCATCTTCGTTAGATAACCCAGGGCAGAACCCATCACGTATGCCCGGTTACCGTAGGTTCGGTGTAATACATACAGGAGCCCATAAATAGCAAGGAGATTAACCAGTTTGGACGCCCACAAAAGAGATACTGGCAGCAGCCAATGAACGAAGGCAATACAGGCCGAATAGCCCAGGGGCCAGAGAGTATTCCAGCCACCGTGCCATTGGTACCCTTCTCCGCTCGATAAAGCCAAGGCTGATTCGAGATAAGCGTACGAATCAGGTGTGCACCCCTGGTCAGGGACGAAGCGGAGGCCTTCGCAAATCAGCAAACTGTAAAAAGCTGCCAAAGCCAGTAGCTTACACAGGGGAGAAAAAACGAGCTTCATGACAGATACATCCTTCTGAAGAGAACATTTTTAAATCTTCTTTGGAAAAACTTCTCGACCGTATGGTGAAAAAGGTAGGCAAAGGCGATACATACCACAACCCCCAGCATTAAAATAACCAGGCGGGATTCTATGCTTGCATAATAGCGGCTGGCTAAATGGGTGAAACGGGTACCAATGGGTAAGTGGGTTAAAAACAAGGCATACGAAATCTGACCCAGGAACCGGGGCAGGCGAAGCGGTAGTCGAAAAACAATAGCGAAAAAAGCGAACAGGACGCCCAGCAAATGGATGAGATCAGATCGGTGGGTGTAGACCGAAATACATAGCAGGGCAGAAAACGTCCACCAAAACGTCGAGGGTACCAGGGCCGTACGGTGTCGTTGCCACGCTAAAATTCCCAAGGCATATAAGGAGCAGTCATGAAATACGGAAAGATGATTATCCGTGAAGAAGCCTAAACTGGACAGTAGCACCAGTCCGACGCTTTGCCCAGTGGGAGAGGCTCTGAAAAAAGAAGGTGCGGCTAACCCTATCAACAGATAAAACTGCCACTCTACAAACAAGGTCCAGTACGAGGCATTCAGAAAAGGGTAATCAAACAAAGAGTTGATATGTACCAAGTTGGTGAAAATGACGGGTACGTTGAGCTGAAAGGCAGAACCCGCATACGTTGGAGCTATGGAAGAAAGGTAGTTGAGAAAAACGACCAGGAATACGGAAAGTATAAAGGCAGGTTCTAAACGTAAGTAGCGTCGTTTCAGGAATGAGCCAAGGTAACGCCACTGGTATGGGTGATCAGATAAGGATTGAATAATGACATAACCGCTAATGACACGAAAGACCAGCACATTAAATGGATTGTGATACAGGAGTCTTACAAATACAGATTCTGGAGAAAATAACTGATCTGTGCCCAGATGCAATACGCAGATCGACAGCGAAGCTATTGCCCGAAGAGCATCAATATTCTGTAGTCGCTGGGTTGATGTCATGCTGGCAAAAATAGAATGTTTTCCTGAAAAGAGAGCTTTTAGTACTCACTTCCATCTCATCCCGTATTTGAGCCATTCTTACTATATATAAACTACGATAAAATTTATTTTGCCAACTACCTTGCATAACAAAGTACCTGCTATTACTTTTGTTTCAGAAACCGGATTAGGCTTCGGGACGAATAGCCTGCTCAGTCCACTTGATCAAGGAATGAAATGAGCTCTTTCCGAACCTGTTTAAACATTACGCGAAATGAACCTGGAAAATGCTCAAGTGCAAATGCGGAAGGGAATCCTGGAATACTGCATTCTGCACATCATCTCGCGGGGAGAGGTTTACGCCTCTACGATGCTAGAGGAGCTGACTGCGGCCAAAATCATGGTCGTAGAAGGTACTCTCTACCCGCTTCTTACCCGCCTCAAAAACTCGGGTTTGCTGGATTATAAATGGGTAGAGTCTTCTTCCGGGCCCCCACGAAAATATTATATCCTGACTGAAAGCGGCCGCCAGTTCCTGTCTCAGCTACAGACTACCTGGGAAGAACTTCAGTTTTCAGTAAATGAAATTGTGGCGAAAGAATCGAAGGGCGAATAAGACCGACGGCGTACCCCGTTCCTGTCTGCTATCATGCTAACATTCAGTCATTGAACCAATGAAAAAGACCATATCCATCACCATTGCGGGAGTTGTTTTCTACATCGAAGAAGACGGCTACGACCGCCTGCAAGGCTATCTGGAGTCCATTAAACGCTATTTTTCTTCGTACGAAGCAGTGCCGAAATCATCGAGGACATTGAAGCCCGTATCGCCGAAAAATTCTACGAGAAGGTCAAAAAAGACGAAAAACGAGCCATCACTTCCGAGGATGTCGAGGAGCTGATTCAGGCCATGGGTACCGTAGCCGATTTTGAAGCCTTGGAAGAGGATGAAGATTTCGGTACGCCCAAAACCTCGTCGCAGTCCACGTACACGACGGCAGGACCGGCTCAAACGACAGTTCCTCCCGTTCAGAAACGCCTGTACCGGGATACCAAACGTAAAGTCCTGGGAGGCGTATGTTCCGGGATTGCACACTACCTCAACGTCGATCCACTCTGGGTTCGGCTGGCGGCTCTGGTGCTGTTCATTGGTACGCCTGTCTTTGGTGGCATGTCCGGCTTGGGCGATGTTTTTGGCCCCCTCAGTGGTATTATCTTTATTATCTACATAGCCTGCTGGGTATCGTTCCCCGGTAATGCTAACCTGGAAGAAGATGAAAAATTACGGAAACTCTACCGTGATCCCGAAAAAAAGGCCTTAGGTGGGGTTGCCGCTGGGGTTGCTGCCTACACAGGTTGGGATCTGGGAATCATTCGCTTTGTCTGGGTACTGAGTATTCTGCTGTTTGGCTCAGGACTTATTCTGTACTTCGTCCTCTGGATCATTACGCCACAGGCCAAGACCCTCACAGATCGCATGAAAATGCAGGGGGAGCCTATTACGCTTACCAATATTGAAACCAATATCAAGAAGACGCTGAACGTAGAAAATCAGCCCATAGAAAGTACGGCTACGAAGATTCTGCTGTTCCCTTTCCGGGCTATTGCGGCCATCTTCGAGGGTTTAGGACCGTTTTTTAACTTCCTGTTCGTACTTATTCGCATTGCCGCTGGAGTGATGCTGATTGTCATCAGTTTATCGTTTATTCTGGGCCTGGTAGTAACTCTGGGCATTGCTCTGGGCCTTTCCGGACTCGACCACTCGCGTATGGGTATGGATATTCCCGTGGGTTTGCTGAGTGATGCTTCGCCCTGGATGTTCGTGTTCAGCTTTTTGGGACTGGTTGCTCCGGCTATTGCCTTGGGTGTCGCTGGATTGTCCTTACTAGGTCGGCAGAATTACTTCCGGCCCGTGGTTTGGCAAACGCTGCTGGGCGTCTTTCTGATCGGTACCATTGGTTCGTCGGTGATGATTCCGCAGTACGTGTCCAATTTTTCCCGACGCGGAACGGTTGAAAAAACGACGTTTTTGCCCACGCTCAAACGCCTGTATTCGACATGAACGACGACGATTATGACGAGCATCGCAACGGTAGCCTAAGCATGGAAGCCTACGACGGCACGGAAATTAAACTGATCGAAGAATTTTCCAGCCGTGGCCAGAGCCGGAAAGATGCCGAACGGTTAGCGTCGCAAATCACGCATAAAGTCAGTCAGCGGGATTCCATCATTGTCTTTGATCAGTATTTTGATCTACCCGAAGGCACGCCGTTCCGGGCACAGGAACTCCGGATGAAGTTGTACATCCCGTACGAAAAAACCTTCAGTATGACGGAGCGTTTCGCCCAGTACGTAACCAACGTTTTCCCCCGGCAGCTTTTCGACGAAAATCAGTTTGAAGGTTCTCTGTGGCAATACACGCGGGATGGCGAGCTGATTTGCCTGAACCGTAACGTTCCGCAGCAAGAAGAATCCTACAACGAAGATGAAAATGACCATTCGTACGAAAGCCAAATCGGCAGAGGTACGCCTCAGGAATATAACCTGGATGGCTTTTCCAAACTGGATATTTCCGGTGGATACGCCGTCGAAGTGAAACGTGGAAGCAGCTACAAAGTGACGGTGTACGCTGAAAATGAACGCCAGCTCGATGATATAAACGTACGGGTTTCGGGAAATACGCTGGTAATAAACCGGAAAAACCGACTTGGATTTGGCTTCCGCAACCGGCGTCAAAGCATTCGGATTGAAATGCCGGAACTGGAAAACGTAGAATTCACCGGAGCCGTGTCGGCCATCGTGAAAGGCTTTGATAATGTCGGCGACATTGAATTGGCGGGAGCTTCCAAAGCCACGTTCTCGGGACTTAACGCCGAGAAAATGGAAGTAACGGTACACGGAGCTGCGGGCCTTACGTTACTGGGTTCAGCTCAGATACTCAAGGCGGATGTTTCCGGAGCTTCACAGTTAGAAGCTTTCTCACTCAAAGCAAATGAAGTAGAAGTAGATGCTTCCGGGGCCTCTAAAGCTCATGTCATGGCTAACACCATACTGAATGCCACGGCTTCCGGAGCCAGCCGGATTCAATACAAAGGCAACGCGAAAGTGGAAGAAAACCATTCAGGAGGCAGTTCAATAGACCGCGAAGAGTAAGATTTCAAATTCAGAATACAGGTAAAACCCTGCTTCGGTTCGATGGCCGAGGCAGGGTTTTTTCGTTACTTGCCCAGATTATCAACCAGGCATTCACAGGACAGAAGCCGAAAATTCTGGACGTAGTAGTGGCCCTTTTAACTCGAAATCTAATCATGAAACTTTTTACCGTAGAGCAGATACGCCAGTGGGATGCGTATACGATCGCGAATGAACCCATTACTTCGGTGGATTTAATGGAACGGGCTGCGGCGGCTTTTACCGAATGGTTGCTGCGTACGGGACTGGCCGAGACACACCGGGAAATTTTCATTCTCTGCGGTATGGGTAATAATGGTGGAGATGGGCTGGCCATTGCCCGACTCCTGCATCAGGCGGGGTATCGGCCTCACGTATATGTGGTTCGCCATTCCGAACGCAGTTCAGACGACTTCAATGTCAATCTGCAACGCTACGAATCACTAGCTAGTGTACAGTGGCTGAGCGATCAGCAAGCCCTGCCTCTGAGCCAAACGAGCGTAATTATTGACGCTCTGCTAGGTTCTGGTCTGACCCGATCCGCTTCGGGCTTACTGGCTCATACCATTCAGCAAATCAATACTAGTAAGGCAGAAATAATCTCTGTAGATATTGCTTCGGGTCTTTTTGCCGATCAGGCTAATGGAGCGGATGACGTCATCGTACAGCCTTCGCATACGGTAAGTTTTCAGGTACCGAAATTAGCTTTTCTTCAACCTAAGAATACCTTGTACGTAGGCAAATGGCATCTGGTAGACATTGGATTGAGTCAAGCGTACGCCGAACAAACGCCTAGTCCGTATTTCTATACCGATACCCGGGCTGTACCCGAGCTCCCGGATCGCGATTCGTTTTCCAATAAAGGAACGTTCGGACACGCTTTGTTGATGGCTGGTAGTTACGGTAAAATTGGAGCCGCCGTACTGGCTTCACGGTCCTGCCTGCGGAGTGGGGTCGGATTACTAACGGTTCAGGTGCCCCAGTGCGGTTATATGATTATCCAGACTTCCGTGCCGGAGGCAATGTGCCTGACGGACGAGCACGAAACGGAATTATCGCAATTGCATGAGTTGAGCAAGTATTCGGCGGTCGGCATTGGTCCTGGTATGGGGCAGTCGGAGCGAAACCAGCATGTACTCCGCCAATTCATTACCCAGGCTCAGGATATTCCCTGCGTGATCGACGCGGATGCTCTCAACATGCTGTCGCAGGAGCGGGATTTGTTAGAACAACTACCACCCAAAACAATCCTGACGCCCCATCCGAAAGAGTTTGAACGTCTATTAGGTAAACCCTGGAAAGATGATTACGAAAAACTACAATTGCTTCAGGATTTTAGTACTCGCTACCGGGTAGTGGTAGTACTGAAAGGTCAGCATACGGTCGTAGCCTCGCCCGATGGCGAATTTCATTTTAATTCCACGGGTAATGCCGGAATGGCAACGGGCGGTACGGGCGATGTCCTGACGGGAGTACTGACCGCCTTACTAGCTCAAAAACTGGAACCCAAAGAAGCGGCTATTCTGGGGGTATACCGTCACGGTGAGGCTGGCGATCGAGCCGCTGCCCGTCGGGGAATGGTTGCTCTCACTGCCGGGGATGTAATCGATGGATTACGGTGGTGAATCGTAGGTTTCTGATTAATAGCCTTTTAGGATCTTTTCAGAGGCATGAAAAGAGATTTTTAAAGGGAGTTGAATTTTAATGTTACCAAATTGTTAAATTTTAATGAATTAATGGTTAAGTTCGGGTCTACGTCACATTTAACGCTGACTCGCGATGAAAACATTTATTTATCTGGTTGCCTGCACGTTGCTGATCTCCGCCTGTACTACGAGTAAAGTACGAGTCGATACTACTTTGGACGAACAAGTTTCATTAGCCTATAACCGTACGTATTCTATCCTGAAAAGTTCTGATTTAAAGAACCTCGGCGAATACGAGCAGGGAATTATTTTACAGGAAATTGAAAAACAGATGAATGCCCGTGGCTACAAAGCCCTGGAAGAAGGAGGGGATTTATCCGTTCTGTTTTCCGTATACACGGATCAGTTTAAACTCAAACAAAGCAGTCCCGCCTACGCGAATCAAAAACTGAAGAAAGGTACGCTGTTGATTCATCTGGTCGATGAAACCCTCAACCGCTCCGTGTGGATGGGCTATGCTTCGGGCCTTTTTGAAAAGGAAACGACTTTATCCGAACGCGAATTACGGGCGGCTACGCGGCGTATCATGGATCAGTACCCGGCTCTGGCTTATGGTTATGCTCCGGCAAAAATGGTAGTCAAGCAGTAAGCAGTCTTTAGTTAGTTCAGGTAAAAAGCCCCAACGCAGGATTTATCCACGTTGGGGCTTTTTTTATGGGTACGCAGTAATTAGCGACTACACCTAAAACAAAAATTCGCCGATCTCAGAGAGATCGGCGAATCCGTTATTGGTCTTTCTTCCCATTTGAAAACCATATCGTTTACGTCGCTGAATGTCATTCATTGACGATTGGTATCAATTTTGGTGAACCGTTGCGGCGTTGTCCGTAACAATTCTTATGCAATGATACGAATAATATTGAAACATCTAAAGAAATAGTTGAATTTTTTTACGTAAATTTTTTTAAAGAATAAATCGCAAAATTTCTCAGGGTGCTCATGCTAGGTTTAATGGATACTTTTGAGGTATAGTCCAACCCTTATGCTGGCCACCTTATTAAGTACTTTGCTTCATTTTCAGGGACTTAGCCCTGCGTTGCCTGATTCGAACTACGTAGTGGTGCGGGAAATTCGGCTGGTAGGGAATCGACGTACGAAAGACTACATTATTCGTAGAGAGCTGGATTTCAGGGAAGGGGATACGCTATCGCTGCAAATGCTGCCGGAGCGATTGGAAAAAACCGTCGGAAAGTCTTCAATACCAACTTGTTCGTAACGGCGGATGCAAAAGTCAACCTGGAACCGCGGGTCGATTCAGTGCGGACGGCAACCATTGAATTTGACTTGCGGGAGCAATGGTACATTCTGGGCTTTCCCATTTTTCAGCTGGCTGACCGAAATTTTAATGAATGGTGGACTGAGCGTAACCGCGATTTGAGCCGTACCATTTACGGCGTAAACCTGCGGCATTACAACTTTCGGGGTCGGGCTGAGCAGCTGAAAATCAATCTTGAGTTTGGGTTTGCCCGCTATTTTGACTTTTCGTACCGCATTCCATACATCGACCGTAAACAGAAGCTGGGCGTCACCTTTGGCATTTCATACAACACTACTAAAAACCTGCCGTACCGTACCAATCAGGACAAGCTAATCTATCTGCACAGCGAAAACCTGTTACGGGAGCGGTTCTATACCAATGTGATCTTCAGCCGTCGTAATCACTATTATGACTTCCAGAATCTGGAGATTCGCTACGCAACGCATACTGTTGCGGATACGGTAGTAGATCTAAATCCTAATTATTTTCTGCAGCAAAGAACCCGACAACGCTATTTCTTGGTCTCCTACGGCTATACGTACGATTTTCGGGACAAGGCTCAGTATCCCCTGCGTGGCTTTGTTTTTCAGGCGGTAGCCAATCGCTATGGGATAATGCCTAAGGATCAAATCAACCTGACCGACCTGACGTTGAGTTTTGCCCGGTATCGGCCCCTGGGGGGCAAGTGGTATTTCGGGGCGATTGCCGAAGGGAAGACGTCCTACCCGCAATTGCAACCGTACCTACAGACCAGAGGACTGGGGTATTTAAATGATCTGGTTCGCGGCTACGAGCTTTTTACAGTAGATGGGCAACATTACCTCTACCTGAAAAATACGCTGCGGTATCAGTTGCTGGAGCGAAAGATATTCCTGAAACCGCTGCGAAAAATCAGGCAGTTCAATACGCTGCCGATTGAAGTTTATCCCAATATTTTCCTCGACGGCGGGCAGGCCTGGAATCAGTATCGCGATTACTACAATAGCCGCTTCGCCAACCACTTTATGCTAGGCTACGGCGTAGGCTTGGATATTGTCACCTGGTATAATGCGGTTTTCCGCTTTCATTACGCCTTTACCCGGGATGGGGTAGGGGGCTTTCGATTCAATGTAGCAAGGGAATTTTAAATGAAAAAAGCCGGGTAAGACACCCGGCTTTTTTCAAATGAAAACGGTTTCAAACTTAGGGTCTGGCACCGGTATACTCCCATTTTTCTTTCAGGAACAGAATGTCTACGCCGCCCTGAACCATGATGTAGCTCACTTCCATTACTTTGGAATTTCCACTAATCGTAATCTTGTTCACACCACTGGGATCCAACCGAGCCGTTCTTCTATTTGCATTAGTTGGATCGTTCACGGCTACTGAATTCGTAACGCTGGTGACATTTCCTGCATCATCAAACGCGAATACGGGAGAGAATGCTCCAAAATAGCTTCCAGAACCATTATTCAAGAAGCTGAAGAAAGCAGAGCCGCCGTTCAGGTTCGGATCGAATAAATAGTTAGAATTCGCACTAAGCGTTACCAGATCACGCGTACGTGGCGTGTTGGCCGAGAATGCGGCATTCGTAGTGTGTCTAAAGGTGATGTTCGTTACGCGGTACCGTCCATCATATTTATTCTTCACGCTTACATTCAGAAGAATAGTACCGAAATTTCCGCTAACGGTTCCCGAAGAAGTCGATTGAATCTGGATGGGCAGTACGTAGTTTTTGGTAAAATCGAAACTACTGCTTTTCACCTTCAAATTCACCGTTGCCGTACGCTGTCCTTTAGGAATGACTACGGAAGCAGGTAGCGTATACAGGGAGCTGGGAATGAGATCATAATGGGCTTGCTGCTCGGTATTATACTGCGTAAGAGCCGTAGGGTCTGTTCCCAGATTAACAGTAATATCCTGAGGAGCTACGTGTGCACCTGAATAGCTTACAGTAATAGGATAATCGTTTTCTGTTGCGAGATCGAAAGCTCTACTGTACAAAGAATACTTGCTTCCGTATGGAGAAACGAAGTTGCTAGGATTTTTAAACTCAATTACGTTAACAGAATTATCTGGATCAAGAGCTGCTTCATCTTTCAGACAGGAGGAAAATCCTGAAGCCAGCAATACAAACCCAATGAATTTTATGATTGATTTCATGTGTAATATCAGTTAGGATCCCAGAAAATACGGTCTGAGAATTGGTTAACAGTTATGTAATTACCAGCGTTGTACGATTGCTCAGACGAAGGATACAGTACGCGAGTTGGTAATTTATCAGGACGAGTAGAGTTGGACTTGTTGGAAGCAATGTTGGTATAACCATTACCTGACGGATTCGTCCGGGGGTAACCCGTTCTACGGTATTCATTCCATCCCTCATCCGAGTTAATCATATTAACGGCGATGTATTTCTGGGTGATGATCGCCTCAAGCTTCTGCTCATTGGTAGTCGCCAGTTCAAAGTTGACCAGGTAGCTTTCTGGGTTATCTTTTTTATACGTAGCCACATCCGTAGCCACGTTTTTAGAAGCAGATACTGTATTGGTTACATCTTTGTACAGGTACGTAAATGAATCCGTAATGCCCTGGTTAAAGCTAGCGGCCGGGTCACCACTCAGGAAACCTTTCAAACGAGCTTCGGCCTGGAGAAAACGTGACTCAGCTGCCAGCATAATAGGCTGTCCCTGACCGGGGCCTTTCAGAACACCCAGGGAGTTAGAGATGCTGGTAGCACTGCTAAACGTACCCGTATACCAGGTGGAGTAGTTGGTAATGATCGTCGGAGCGTTCGTCTCGTTACCCAGTTGGTTAACGGGCGTTGGAGCACTCGCAGACGTGAAGTTTTTGTAGATGACACTACCGCGACCGTTATCCGTCAATTTCTGACCCTTGTAGAATCCAAACGCGAATTGCGTAGGAATACGTGAGGAATTCGACAGGGTACCGGTGGTTGTATAACCGAAGGTATTCCAGGAAGGATTAGGCTTGTTTTTTTCGTAACCGGGATTAACAATCGCATCGCCGGTGATGAAGCCTAAGGTCTGATCCAGTGCCGCAAACTTGGTGGTCACAAAAGAAGACAGGGAAGATACGCCTGACATTCGAATGAGAATACGAAGTTTAATGGTATTGGCAAATCGCTTCCACTGGGCCATGTCTCCACCGAACATCGGATCAGCCGAGGAGTTTAACGCAACCGGTGATTTAGCATTGTCAATCGTAGCAATGGCCTGATCTAACTGGTTAATTAAATCCTGATAGATAACCGAACCTTCGTCGTATTTAGGAGCCAGGTTGCCATTGCCCTGTAGAGCTTCCGTGTAAGGAACATTATTGAACGCATCTACCAAACGCTGGTAATTGAAGGCTGTCATAATGCGAGCAACCGCGTTCAGGTAGGATTGTTCATCAATACCCTGCGTCTGATTCAGTACGTATTTGTAATCCTGCAGGTTATCGTATGAGCTAGTCCAGAGGAAGTTATAATCACCCGGAACGATGTTATAGTTCAACAAGTTACCAAATCCGGAGAAACCACCAGCATTCGCTACATAGCCCCCGAAGTGTGCTCCGTAACTGAAGTTAAAAGAAGACGTGGTGGCAGCAGTACCTACGATAGCCTGGGGAAGCACCAGTTGGGCAGAGGCTTCGGTAGGATCATTAGGGTTTTGGTTAATATCCAGATACTTATCGCAGGAGGTTGTGACCAGAATGACAAAAGTCAGCAACCAGTACAAGTTATATTTTTTCATCAATGATCAATTAAAACGTTAAGGATAAGGTACCTCCGAAATAACGAGCAGGAGGCGTTTGCCCTAAGTTGGTGATACCAACGGCATTGCTATCCGTACCATTGGCACTGTATTCTGGGTCCGTATACAGGTTGGTTTTAGGTACCCAGATAAACAGGTTTCTACCCTGAACACTAACCGTAGCAGCCTTGATGAAGTTGGCTTTAGAGAGGATAGAAGCGGGGAAGTTATACGCCACTACCAATTCCCGCAACTTCCAGAAACCAGCCGAGTTTGCATAGTTTTCTCCAATGCTCGTATTACGGGTTCCATCAGTCCAGAAGTCAGCACCACCGCTACGTACGGCAATATTATTATTGGCTACGTAATTGCCATCGGCCGTCTGGTAAGAAGAATTCGGAATAACAAAGCGATCCCGGTTGTACCAGGCCGTACGAATACCTGCTCCTGAGAAATCATAACCCGTTGAAATGGCATTGTAGATGTAATGGCCATTCCGGTATTCAAACAACGCAGAGAGTCGCAGACCCTTGTACTTGATTCCGGTGTTTAAACCTAACACGTGCGGAGGGGTAGTAATTCCTAAGTCACTAAAGGTACCGTTGCTGGCAGGATAACCCGTGGTCGGATCAACGATGATACGGCCCTGAGGATCGCGATTATAAGTCGTTACCTGTAACAGGGGGAACGGAGAACCTTTTTTAGCTAATACGCGGGAAGCAGTACCAACCGATGATAATACTAACTCATTCAGCTGATCAGCCAGAGAAATAACTTCGTTCTGGTTGTACGTATAGTTAGCTCCCAGGGATACTTCAAAGCCACTCGCTGTGCGGATGGGAGTGATGTTCAGGTAAGACTCTAACCCTTTATTCTGTACTTCACCAACGTTGGTCCGCAGGCTTGAGAAACCACTGGCAGAAGATACGTTAACCGTAATCGTCTGGTCAACCGTATTGGTTTTGTAAAGGGTGATACCGCCATTAATACCAAGCTTTTTCAGTTCGAAGTCGAAACCGACTTCTGCACCCGTCGTCATTTCAGGTTTGATATTAGAAGCAACCAGGGTATTACCTAAAGTGAAACCAGCTCCGCTTGCGTAAGGATAGCCATACGCCTGACTGAACGTAGTAGCTAAAGCATAGGCACCAAAGTTCGTGAAGTTACCCAGGTTGACCTGACCTACTTTCGAGTAACCACCGCGAAGTTTCAAGCTTTGTAACCAGTTGCTCTGGCTCAACGCTGGAATAGCGTCAGAAGCAATGAAAGAAAGATCTGCAGCAGGGTAGAAGAAGGAGCGGTTATCTTTTGCCAGTACCGAACGCCAGTCGTTACGACCCGTTACGTGCAGGTAAAGGTATTCTTTGAAGCCTAACCGAACATCTCCGTACACACCTAACTGACGAGCTTTAAAATTACTCTCACCTGCCGTAGGGTTATTCAGGCTATTACCTACGTTGTACAAATCGGAGATAACCAGTCCACTAGCTCCGACGCTAACATCCTTTGAAGAGTTATCACGGGAGCTAATCCCGGCTACTACGTTCAAAGAAAAATTAGAACCCAGGCTCGTATTGTACTGAGCAATCAGGTCATTGACTAACTGCGTATTGAAGCCACTGTAATCACCTACAGAACCAGGAATATCCGTTTTGGAGCTTCCAGAAATGCTCTTCGTATAGTCGGTGAACGTAAACTTGCCAACGGTGCTCTTATTGGAAACGTTACGCGTACTCAAACCTACCCGATACGTAATCGATAAAGGTTTGATGGGATTCCATTTCAATTCAACGTTACCCTGGAAATAATCATTACGCGTATTAACGCGGTTATTTTCTAAAGTAAAGTAAGGGTTCGTATAGTATTCATTATAGTAACCATTCGGATTGGCAAAGGGATTGTTCCGCCAGTCTGAATACTGCGTAACATCTACCTGTCCGGGAGACATCAGGAGGTTTTGGTACACCGTAGCTGCCTGACTACTTTGGTCGTAACGGTTAGCAATAAAGTTGGTGTTAAAAGTAGCCGTCAGCTTATCGCTAATTTTACGCGTACTATTGGCCCGTACACTATAGCGTTGGTATTTATCGTAAGGAACCGTAGACTTTTGATCAAAGAACTGGCCTGAGATATAATAGGTCGATTTTTCGTCGCCAGAAGAGATGCTGAAGTCCGTCTGATTTTGAACACCAGTCTCCCAGAAATCTTCCCGTGAGCCTTTGTAAGAATAGGGAACCGACTGGATAGAACCATCCTGCAGAGGCTTACCAATGTTAACCATTGAGCCATCGAAAGCCGGACCATACTGCTGGTTTTCGTAAGGCGTATAGCTGGGGACATCATCAGGCGTTGTTCCTGAACCGAATTGCTTCTGTAACTGGGGTAAGAAACTTACTTTCTCCAGCGTAGTAGTATGAGCGATTTTTACTTCCGTCCGTCCGGCCTTACCTTTCTTCGTCGTCACAATCAAGGCACCGTTCGAAGCATCAGAACCGTATAATGCAGCCGCACCGGCTCCATTCAATACCTGAATGTCTTCAATATCTTCAGGGTTAAGGTTACCCAGGATACTGTTTGGCGAGATAATATTATCAATGATAACCAGTGCCTGGTTATTACCCGTCAACGAACGGTTTCCCCGCAGTACCAGACGGTAGTTAGGGTTCAAACCACTACTAACGGCTGAAATCAACAAACCAGGAACTTTACCGGATAAACCTGCCGCGAGGTTAGCCGCTTTTCCCTGGGTAATTTCAGTGTTTTTGATGGTAGTAGCCTGCGTACCGAGCTCTCTCCGTTGAGCCGTAAGACCCCCTGCGGTGACAACGACCTCATTTAAATCACTTTGGTTTACTTCCAGGCTTACATTAACCACATTGTTAGCCGGAATATCAAGAACTGAGGTTTTGAAACCAACGAAGGAAAAAGAAAGGGATTTGACGGAGGAAGGAACATTTAAGCTGTAAGATCCATCCTGGTTGGTGGTAGTACCCACCGCCGTAGAGCCAACTGCCCGGACGGTTACACCGATCAGGCCGGAACCATCCTCTAGAGCAGTGACTTTTCCAGTCACAACACGACTCTGGCCGTACGCATGCATAACAAGCGTACTGAGCAACATAACCGTTGCCAGTAGAATTTTTCTCATTTGTTTTGGTTAAGGAGTTAAGGATTTATATTGAATCCTGTCTACAAACATAATATAATATTTGCATTCTATCAAAATGTAAAATTTATTGTAAGGTAAAGATTTGAAGTATTTTAAAAATAATCCCCTGTTTTTTGTGAAGATTACAAAACAAAAGAGGCCTCTTTAATAATATGTACAAAAAAATAGAATAAACGATTTTGAAATTTTCTGCGGTCCTTCAAAAGCTTAAATAGGATAATTTCAGTATTTGACTTTTTATAAGATAAAATGAAGTATACGTCAGATAGTGAACGACTTAGACATTAAGTATGCATCCATTTATTGATCCACTCTAACGCGAAAGAGCCAGGGCCGGATGAGAATTTCATCCGGCCCTGGCTCTTTCTGGAAATAGTAATCTTTTAAGCAATAATAAACACGACCAAACTCCGGGCTCCGTGAGCTCCTACCACCAGCGACTGCTCAATATCAGCGGTTTTGGACGGGCCGGCGATGAACGTGCCAAAACCCGTCTCGTCGACCTGAATCCGTCGGTAAGCTTCGTGCATATTCGGTACAATGGTTTCCGCCCGAATAACCAGCACCAGATGCTGAGTAATGAAAGGCAGTGCTCGGTGCTGCATTTCCTGTTCCGTTACCCAGATGGCTCCGTTTTCGGCCACGCCGTACCGCCCCGGAATCACTGCCAATTGAATAGCTTCCAGTTCGTGAGGGTCACTTACCGCCAGATTGGCGTCGGCCAGATGGGCTAGCTCGGGTATGGTAATGGCGATGTGCGTCAGATCCGGGTAAATTTCCTGTAAACGTTCGGCAACCTTGGCCAGATCCGGTACTACCTCCACGGTGCCGCCAATCATTTGCAGCGTTTGCTGATACTGGGCCAGTACATCCGGATAGTTCGATTCGAAGGTATACACGGATGGTAGCGGCAACAAATCGGGTTTATTGGCCCGAATGGCCTGTAATATGATTTCGCGACTCGAGGACATGGCTAACAATGTTTATTTACGATTCTTCTCCCACCATTG
Source organism: Siphonobacter sp. BAB-5385 (assembly GCF_002261125.1). Taxonomy (NCBI): domain Bacteria; kingdom Pseudomonadati; phylum Bacteroidota; class Cytophagia; order Cytophagales; family Cytophagaceae; genus Siphonobacter; species Siphonobacter sp. BAB-5385. The sequence continues at coordinate 20,662 of NZ_NMPS01000123.1, forward strand.
CCGGAAACTGTCTTTGGGAGCATCGGGCAACTCGCGGTGAATACTCCAGGCATTCAGCGGATTGTTGGCCGCCCAGGGAGCAATCCGTAAGGCCGTACGAGCCGCGTTGAAACTCAGCTTAAATAAGGTAGGAGAGGCCAGTACCTTCGAAGCCAGCTGTAAACTGGTTTTTTTGATACCGCCTACGTAGCCTTCCTGAGCCAGTACCTGCCGCCATTTGTAAAGCTGGTCATGAATATCGATTTTCACCGGACATACGTTTGAACAACTGCCGCAAAGGGTACTGGCGAAAGGAAGATCCGCGTTCTTCCGCATATCCAGATTCGGAGCCAAAATCGAGCCAATCGGTCCTGCCACGGCGTTGTGGTAACTATGGCCGCCACTTCGCCGGTATACGGGGCAGGTGTTCATACAGGCTCCACAGCGAATGCACTTTAAGGAATTCCGGAAATCGGGTCGGCCCAATTGCGTAGTACGGCCATTATCAACAATGACAATGTGCATCTCCTGACCGGGCCGGGGACGGTGAAAGTGACTGGAATACGCCGTCACGGGTTGTCCGGTTGCACTGCGGGTCAGTAAGCGGAGAAACACGCCCAAATGATCAGCTCGCGGGATGATTTTCTCGAAGCCCATACTGGCAATGTGAATTTCGGCCAGGTGAGCCCCCATGTCGGCATTACCTTCATTGGTACAGACCACAAAGCCGCCCGTTTCGGCAATGGCGAAGTTGACGCCCGTCAGGGCTGCCCGTCGGGTCAGGAAGGTTTCGCGGAGGTGTTGCCGGGCTGCTTCCGTGAGGTACTGCGGATCGGTCGCTCCTTTTTCCGTACCCAGGTGCTCGTGGAAAGTATCCCCCACGTCCGATTTCTTCAGGTGGATGGCCGGGAGTACAATATGACTGGGCGGTTCCTGCCGAAGCTGTACAATGCGTTCGCCCAAATCCGTATCGATCACTTCGATACCCTTGCTCCGGAGAAAGTCGTTGAGGTGACATTCTTCGGTAAGCATGGACTTGGATTTAATCATCCGATCGATGCCCTTTTTGTGGAGTAATGACCAGACGATCTCATTATGTTCCTGAGCATTCGCGGCCCAGTGTACCGTAATGCCGTTTTCCTGAGCCTTACGTTCAAAGTTTTCCAGCAGGGTATCCAGGTTCGATAAAACGTGGTGCTTGATTTGCGACGCTGCTTCCCGTAAAGCTTCCCATTCGGGCAATTGCATGGCCGCCCGGTCGCGTTTCTGGCGTACCCACCACAGGGTTTCATCGTGCCAGTCTACCCGGGGCTCGTCTCTATTGAATACTTCCGAGGCGGCAGCGTGATCAAGTGTATGCGGACTCATGGCGTTGATGTTAGATTACTGGTAGAAGAAGATCTTCTTCGTTTCATACTATATATAACTTAAACTAAAAAACAGTTCAAGCATTCTAATGAAGCTTTCTTGTTCAGTACAACCACGTTTAGGAATTTAATTTTTCCCAGAATGTAAAGAGAGAGCTTGATTTCTTGTTTTTAAGAACAGATGGGGCTGAAACCATTCAAAAGATACGGAAAAAGCGTATTTAGTAAAATTTATGAAGCTCAAAAATCCATTACACAGAGCTTTTTTAAAGTTTTCTTCCGGTAATCATTAGAACTTTTCTAAGTCACACCTTTTAGTGCGAAGCTTTTTTTACTCAACTATTCCAAAAAACGGCCAAAAAAACCATTGGACTTTTTAAACAACTTTCGGCACTAAAAATAGAAATGTTGTATTATTCTAAGTTTATGGTGGCACCGTAAGAGGAACTTTTCGGATTTAACATTTAGGTAATTGACTCATAATCAAACTATGTGCACCTTTGTATCACCCAAACGGCAAAACACAATCAAAAAGCTGTTTGCACTTGTTTTGTATTTTTCCCATTTGAAAAACATATCATCCCATGAAAAAGTCCATCAACTTCATCCTTGCAGCCTTCGTGGCTTTTAGTAGTGTAGCTTTCAACGCCACTGCTACCGTAAATTCTGATCCTGCGAAAGAAACGGTAAAAGCAAATCCGTACAACGCACAACTGGCTCAGGATTCTCAACTGCGTTTCCAATTGACGTTCCAAAATCCTGATAAAAAGAAATTGACGATTGCTATCAAGGATAAGGAAAACACGACGCTGTTCACTGAAACGACTACTAACGAAAACTACCTGCGTCTGTTCGATCTTTCGACCTTAGGCGATGGCAAATACACGTTCGAAGTATTGGGTGGCAAAAATCGCTACACGCAATCATTCGAAATCGCTACGCAAACGAACCGTACGGTTTTAGCTCGTAACTAATTAGAATCCCCCATTTTTTGCAGCGTCCTGTAAGCCATGGCTTACGGGACGCCTTTTTTTATTCCTGGGCGTTCAGAATTTCGGCGATGTGTACAATCCGAACCGGACTTTTCTGGCGTTTCAGAATACCTTCCAGGTGCATCAGGCACGACATGTCGCCCGCCGTGATGTACTCAGCTCCGTGGCGTTGGTGATCCGCGACGCGGTCTTTCCCCATTTTCGAGGAAATTGATTCTTCACTGACGGCGAACGTACCGCCAAAACCGCAGCATTCGTCCTTACGGTCCAGCTCAACCAGTTGCAGATCTTTTACCATGCCAAGCAGTTTACCGGGTTTGGAAAAGGCCGGGCAGTTCAATTCGCTCATCTGTGAGGTTTTGAGTCCCCGCTGGCCGTGGCAGCTTTGGTGAACGCCTACCTTATGCGGAAAGCGGGCTTCCAGCTTTTCGACCTTTAGGATGTCCGTCAAAAATTCCGTGAGTTCGTACACCCGGTGCCGAATGGTATCCGCCAGCGACTGATTTTCGGGATAGTGCAAATGTTCCTTGACGTGCAGTACGCAGGAACCGGAAGGAGCTACGATGTAATCATACCCCGTAAAATTGCGTACAAAATTGGCGTCGCAACCGACGTTGAGGTGGGCAAAGCCCGAATTGGCCATGGGCTGCCCGCAACAGGTCTGATTACGGGGGAAATCGACTTCACAACCAAATTTCTCAAGTAATTCCAGGGTAGCAACGGCTACCTTCGGATAAAATTGATCGACGTAGCAGGGAACAAAAAGAGCAACTTTCATCAGCTTTGAGCTTGTCGCTATTGGCTGTGTACTCGGGTTTCTGCTTTCGGATCAGCGAAAAGCGGACGGCCAATAACGATTTATAATTCCGTACAAACTGTTTTCTTCAACGTAAATAAACTCCCATCAAAGGGCTTTTCCTTATTCCAGGCGTCCTCGATAACCAGAGCCGCTCCCAGAGCCGAAGCCTGAGCAATTTCCGAAGCCAGTACTTCACATTCCGGAAAAGCCTGAGCCAGCAGATTCAGGTAAATTTCGTTCCGGCTGAAACCACCGTCCACAAAAATTCGCCGGATGGCCGTGTTGCCTTTGGCTAATTTGACCGAAGCGATTTGCTGAGCCATCAAATCCAGAATCAACTGATGGTACGCTTCCTCGTAACTACTGAATTCGTTCAGGTTTCGTTCCGAAAAAGTGGAATCTTCCAGCGAACCCAGCCGTACCGAATCGGGCGAAGCCTGGGTGAAGCGACTGCGTAAGGACAAAAGAATCGCTTCGTCGTATGATACTCGCTGATACTGCGAAAGATCCGTTTGGAAATAATCCGCCAGGTGTTTAACGGCCCGTTCGTGTTCATTTCCGGCAAACAGTCGGGAAGCTTTGACCGGATCGCCCCGGAAGGTGAGGTAACTGAGACAATCCTGACGTAACTCGCTGATCGTAAGGGGTTCGTCGCTGAACGGGTTCATGGTAATACACCAGGTACCCGTTGAAATCAGCAGAAAAGGTTCCTGCCCGAACGCCCGCAGGTACGGTACCAGAGCCGCCGAACTATCGTGAATACCTACACCTACCTGCATATCGTCTTTTTCTACGGCGGGGGAGGTCACAAAGGAAGGCAGTACCATTTGCCCGAGTGAATGAAAACCTTCTTCGAATACCCAGCGGTGGTACTTGCGTTGCGTAAAATCCCAAAGCCCCGTATGGCAACCGACACTGGTAATTTCAGAAACCGGACGCCTGGTAAAAAGATAACTGGCGTACTGGGGTAGATGCAGCGAGTGCTCAATCTGCCAGTACAACTCGGATTTTTCGTACTTGAGCCAATACAACTGCATCCCTGAATTCAGCATACCCAAAACGGGCGAAGCCGTACGGGCCGACCATTCCAAACCCGGACCGTAATGATCGTTAAAGCGTTGCTGAAGTTCCAGTGGGAATGTTTTCAGGTAATTATAAAGTGGCGTGACGGGTTTTCCGTCGGCGTTAATATGAACGAAACTCGCCCCGTACGCGGAAAAATTCAGAGCCCGTACGTCAAATCGGCCTTCGTTCAACACTTCCGCCAGACTGTCGATCAGCCAATTGCTCAATAACTGTAAATCATCCCCGTGGAATCCGTCATCGTCCGGAATTTCTTCGAAAGGTGTCTGCTTCTGGTACACAATCTGGTAGTCCTGATCAAAGAGAAGCAGTTTCTTATTGGTTTTCCCAATATCAAAAATGGCGACGCAGGGGATAGACATGGGGCGTACAGAATGAATTAATGAATGGGTGGATTAAAAAAACGTCAGGTACAGGACTTACCTGTACCTGACGTAGCTATTAAAGACCAGTAGCCACGGCTTTCAAACCACGAGCATCGATCAGTTTGTTGCGAAGGGATAACTCACGATATAGGCCGACTGGATTCAGAGCGGCATCGGCCCGCAAACGGGCTTCGGCCAGCAGGGGCCGTAAATCCGTACGGAAGGCATTCTGTAACAACTCCTGAGCGGCGGCTACATCATTATTAGTACGGGCTTCTTCCAGAGCCACGCGATCCACGAGCAGTGCCTGAGCGTAGGCGAGCTTGATGGCTTCCACCGATTGCAGCAAATCTTCCAGCGGGTCTTTTACGTTGTGTGACGCATCAATCATCCAGCCCAGATCCGAGGCGTGATTCATGCCGCGAACGTCCATGCCATCAACCAGTTCGTTGAAAATCAGGAACAACTGATAGGGTTTGATGCTGCCGGCCGTCAGATCGTCGTCGCCGTATTTCGAATCGTTGAAGTGGAAACCACCCAGCTTTTCTTCCATCAGCAGCAGCGATACAATTTGTTCGATGTTGGCATTGGGCAGGTGGTGACCCAGATCGACCAGCGTGTAGGCTTTAGGGCCTAACTTGCTGGCGTACAAGAATGACTGTCCCCAGTCACCCACCGTAGTTGAGTAGAAGTTGGGTTCGAAGGCTTTGTATTCGACGAAAATCTTCCAGTCGGCGGGAAGAGCCGCGTAGATTTCCTGCAAACCTTCTAACGTACGCTGGAAAGCCTTGCGGAAGTTCAGTTGTCCGGGGAAGCTCGAACCATCGGATAACCAGACCGTCAGGGATTTGGAACCCAGAGCTTCGCCGTAACGAATCACGTCGATGTTATGATCGATAGCTTGTTTGCGAACAGCGGCATCGGTATGTTGCAGCGAACCAAACTTGTAGCTCAGTTCCTGATTCGGCTGATCTTGAAACGTATTCGAGTTCATGGCGTCGAATACGAGGCCGTAGCTGGCAGCCAGTTGTTTGATGGCCTCGCCGTCGGTCGGAATGTCCCAGGGAATATGCAGGGAAATGGCTCCGCTCGAACGGTTCAGGGCGTGTAGCAGGCCTACGTCAGCAATTTTTTCTTCGAGATTCCGGGGTTCTCCACCACCCGCAAAGCGACCAAAGCGGGTACCACCCGTACCCAGAGCCCAACTGGGAATGGCAATCTGAAAATCAACGAGTTTGCTAAGAATACGCTCGGTGTTTTCGGAGCCCAGTTCTTCGGCTAAAAACTCAAACTTCCGGCGATGAGCAACTTCATGCTGCTGGTTATATTGGGCTATCTGATAGGATTCGAGAGGCATATGTTGGTTAGTATTAGCGTGTTGAGTTTTGGGTTTAGGGTTTTATCAAGTCAGAAATAGGGATAGTTAGATTCACTCATTCATTCAAAATGGACGATAACCGCAGCCACTCAAAACCCTAAACTCAAAACACCAAACTCATTTCAGGTAAAAAACTTCCGGTAAAGCGACCTGTACGGGTGACTGGTCTGGATTGGTTTCCATGAGATCAGCCATGTACGCCCACCACTTCTGCATGACGGGATTTTCGGGTAACTTCCCTGTAACGCTCAGATCATCGACTTCCTGTACCCCGAAAAGCGTATTCGTGCTTTCGTCCAGAAAAATCGAATAGTTATGAATCCCGCTGGACTGGAGTAATTCTACCAGTTCCGGCCAGATTTCGTCGTGTCGCCGGCGGTATTCGTCCACGTTTCCCGGAAACAACTGCATTTTAAAAGCAACGCGAGGCATGAGGGGAAAGATTATCGTTGTCAGTTTGCGGTTTTCAGTTTTCAATAGTGAACCACTGGATGATTCAACCTTGTATGGCGAGATCAAACTGAAAACAGAAAACCGCAAACTGGAAACTTGCTTATCGATAAAAGCCCATTGCAACCCCACCATCTACATTCAGGGCGTTGCCGGTGGACTTGTTGAGAAGTCCGCCTACGAACGCGAAGCAGGCATTGGCGATGTCTTCCGGTAAAATGATTTCGTTCAACAAGGTCCGCTTGGCGTAGAAGGCGGGCAGCTCTTCCACCGTGATACCGTACGCTTTAGCCCGACCTTCGGCCCAGGCACCCGCCCAGATTTTTGAATCGGCAATAACCGCGTCGGGGTTGATGGTGTTGACCCGGATGCGTTCGGGACCGACTTCCGCCGCCAGCAGACGCGTACCGTGGGCCTGAGCCGCTTTCGCAGAGCCGTACCCCAGGTTGTTGGGACCACTCACGACAGCATTTTTCGAAGCAATATTGAGGATGTCACCCCCCAGAGCCTGCTTCCGCATGACAGCTACGGCGGCTTGCGATACCAGGAACTGACCTTTGACGAGAATATCGAAGAGTAAATCCCAGTCCTTTTCCGTATGATCTTCGATGGATTTGGAAATGGAAATACCGGCGTTATTCACGACAATATCCACGCCACCGAAAGCCAGCGAGCAGGCATCGAAGGCCTTGGCGATGGATTCCGCCGAGGTGACGTCGAGCAACTCGGAAGCGGAAGAATCTTTCCCATAGCTTTTCAGGAACTCTTCCTTGGCTCCGGCCAGACGATCCGCGTCGTTATCATTCAGGAATACAACGGCACCTTCGGCCTGTAATTTTTTGGCAATGGCTTTTCCAATACCACCCGCCGAACCCGTGATCAGGGCAATTTTACCCGAAAGCGGCTTAGGCTTGGGCATGCGTTGCAGCTTGGCTTCTTCCAGCAACCAGTATTCGATGTCAAAAGCTTCCTGACGGGGTAGGGACGTATATTCCGAAATAGCCTCGGCACCCCGCATCACGTTGATGGCGTTGACGTAAAATTCCGATGCTACGCGAGCGGTTTGTTTGTCTTTCGCAAATGTAAACTGACCCACGCCCGGCCACAGAATCACCACCGGATTGGGGTCACGCATGGCGGGACTGTTGCTGCGTTTGCAGCTTTCGTAGTACTCGGTGTACATGGCCCGGTACGCTTCGAAGGCCGGAGCCAGTTTTTCCTTCAGAGCTTTAGTATCCGAAAGATCCGCGTCGGCGGGCAGGTCGAGTACCAGCGGCTGGATTTTCGTACGCAGGAAGTGGTCGGGGCAGGAGGTGCCCAGCGGAGCCAGCTTGTCCAGGTCATTGGAATTGATGAATTGGAGTACGCGTTCATCATCCGTAAAATGACCGATCATGCGTACGTAGCTGGAGCAGAAACCCCGCAGTACGGGAGCCAGTTTAGCTGCCTGCTCTTTCCGGTTTTCAACGGTTTGCACTTTCTGACCACCGAATACGGGGCCTTTTTTGCCGTAGTTTTCTTCCAGATATTCCGCACAACGTTCGATCACCTCGAGCGTGTTGATGTAGCTTTCATACGCCGTATCACCCCAGGTAAATAAGCCGTGGCTGCCCAGGAAAATGCCGCGAATACCCGGATTTTCGGACAGACAGCGTTCCAGTTGCAGACCCAGATCGAAGCCGGGACGCTGCCAGGGTACCCAGCCGAGCGTACCGCCAAACAGGTCTTTTACGATTTGCTCGCCGTCTTTCGCTGCTGCAATGGCAATGGCCGCGTCCGGGTGCAGGTGATCGACGTGATTGAACGGCAAAAAGGCGTGTAAGGGAGTATCGATGGAAGGAGCTTTCGAGTCCAGATCGTAAATGCAGTGGTTAAACAAATCCACCATCTCATCTTCAAATTCGAGGCCCCGGTACCGGTTTTTTAACGCGTGCAGACGATCTAGATACAAAGCCGCCAGTCCCGATTTCTTCAGCGTACCCAGGTCACCACCGGAGCCTTTCACCCACATCACGCGGGTATCTTCGCCCGTCAGCGGATCGGGAGAGGTCACTTTGCAGGACGTGTTGCCACCTCCGTAATTGGTCAGGCGAAGGTCGGCACCTAACAGATTGGAACGATAAATCAGGAGAGCGACTTCATCGCCAGCCAGTTCGGCGGCTTTCGCATCATCCCATAAATAACTTACGTGCTTGAAAGAGGTAGTCTCGGTCATGATTGTATACAAAAAATGATATAGGCCTTAGTTAGCGGTACAAATGAACCAAAGGAAAAAGAATGAGCTGTCATGGTCTGTTAGGGTGAACCATCCTGCTCTGTCGAGGGAGTTTGTAGTCAGCAGGTTAGACAGAGGGTATTTGAGAAGGTATCAGGTTGATCGTTGGTTTAAGATTTCAGTAGCATCAAGTGCGAATCCTTTGAAAACCCCAGTGGGGTTCAATTTAATTAATTCGGGGTTACAACCCTGGGCCTTTCCAGTAGCAGAGCCAAGCAAAGCATCCCGGAAAGATTACGCACGTTAATTAAATAAGTCATAGGCTTACTAATTAAAAAAGAATAACTTGTGGATTCGTTTAATCCATAAAAACCGATCCAGGAAAGAATTTTATATACATTCTTTAAAAGAGTATTATTGATAATTTTTGACAACCCTCTTTAAAATGATGAAGTTTACAGTTTTTAGTAAGTATATTAAATTAAAATATTTGATATTTGTCGATTGCAATAGTATGATTAATTCGATATAATAATTAGAAGTATATACTAAAAATTATTAGTTTAGATAAATGATTTGAATATTAATAAATAATAATTATCAAGATAAAATAATTAATCCCAACGATATTTTAAATCGGTTACTGTATAAAAATAAGATTCTATACATTCTAACTTACTGTCATTAAATATAGCTAAATTATAGCCATTAGGATACATAGAACTTTTATACTCTATAGCATCAAAACCTAATTTTTATTTAATGAATTCACATAAATACTGAGTTGGTAAATAATCTAAATGAATATCTTGTTTTCTAACAGGTTTAGAGAGTTCTTGCCCTAGTCTCTGCAGATAAGGTCTATATTGTATAAACTCTTCTAAAATAAATCCTTTGTCAATTATCTCAAAAGGACTATAGTCAGATATACTCTTTAGTGAAATTATATTCAAGGGATGAGTTAAAATAAATTTTCCTATACTTATTCCCTCGTGCAAAGCAACTCTAGTTTCGTAAAGAGTAGTTTCTTTGCTTTCTGATACATATAAATAAGGAATTCCAATAGGATTAGCACGGCCAGGGGTAGTTTTGTCAAAAGGAGGTTTGCCTAATTCATTTCCTTTAAGCAAATTATCAGATATTCTGGCTCTATAGAAAGTTGTTCCTGTTGGGTATGTTGAGGTCAGCCTTTGGAAGATACTTCCTAGTATATCTGTGTCAATACTAGTATTTAGAAAAAACCTATTATTATACTTTATTTCATTGCAAAAAGAATCCCATTTTAATTCAAGATTATTGTTTTCTGTCTCTGTAATTGCGATCGAAAGTTCAACAGGTTTTGAAAATAAATCTGAAGTATACAATTGACTACCTCTGCCAATTTGATCAATTAGTTGTTTGACGTCTTTTAACTTTAATGTCTTTGTGTTAAATAAATTTGGCCAGTATGTAGATAAATGCTCGTGTAACAAAAAAGGAGCATCAATCTTTAGAGAGGTGATAGAGCTAGGGAAATTTTCATATAATTCAAAAAGATTTTCAAAACTGTCACTTAATTTTTCACAATTAACTATAGTAACGTCCCTTGTGTCGCAGAAATCGCAATTTCCCGACAATGTCGATAATGAATTAATAATATTTATTAAACTAGTGTCGCAGAAACAGTTAGTGCAACAATTCATAACAACTATAATATAGATTGTACTAATTCAATATGGTGCATAATTGATAATTTTTTAATTACTCCCAATCCCGGGAAAGATCCTTTTTGGTAATAATCCTTAAATTGTCTAACAGCTACAGTATCTATTCCTTGTGCATTTACAAAATTTATAAGTTTTTCTAGTGCTTCATAAAACTTTCCAGCAGTATCGCTAGTATCTTGGTTGCTATCTGAAAGAAAGTGTTTAATTCTTATGTCTTTACTCGTTCTGTCCAAATATGTAAGATGAATAACTACTGCGTAAGGTAACATTCCTCCTTCAATAAACTCAGAACCGATAGTTAAGTAATCGGAAAAACCACAAAAGCCCTCACTTTTGTAGTGTAAATAATCATTAGAAAAGAATTCATCTTCAAAGTCTTGATAATCTCCATTTTTTTTCTGCTTTACAAATGGATCGCTTAAGAATGCTAAATTTTGTGCAGTATAACCCCTTTTTAGACCGAAAATATGATTTACTTGAATTATGTTATAGATAATATTTGTGGATTGTGTGATTTTTTTCAATTCCTCAGCACTCGTTATCTGATTTAATCTAATTAGAGAATATCCAGTGGTATTATATTCGTTACTATATAAAGTATCTTTAAAATTTTTGAAATCATTTTCTGTGTTTATAATGTAGGTTGGGATAACGCTTTTCACCCCATGCCTGTGAAGGTTATTTATAAAATCTAAAATTATAGTCTTGTCTTTCTTGAGTTCTCCATTTTCAGGGTTTACTATTATTTGAACATTTATTTTGTTCTTATATAATGACCCTACTGCAATTTGAATTCCTTTCAAGTCTTTTTTTACAGGTTCAATGATAGGGGATATTTTATCCGGAGATAATGGTAGTCCTGAAAGATCTCTTAAAGCTAAAAGCTCAAATTGCTTCGATCTTAGAAAGGGTAAATACATATAAATATACAATTATAGTTGAAATTTCAGGTGTTTTGTAATGAATTTGTAATTATTAGTACTTATGTTGGACAAGTAGCAAGAGAATTTTAATATATTAGGTACACCTTGAGTATTAATTAGATCGTTTGTATTAAGATTTATTCTATTTTTTATTGCTTTTAAAAATTCTTGTTGAATTTTTTCAGGAGGTAGTTTGGATATTTCTGCCATGCAAGTTTTAAACATCATAACAGGCTTTACTATTGGTATATAGCCTAAGAGATTCTTAGTCATAGCTAAAAATTCATCTTTTCTGAGAGCCTTAGCCATAACTACAGAATCTAATTTATGATTTACAGGTCTTGAATTGCGGAGTAATTTAATTGAATTGCATGAAGAAAAAATCATTATACCTACATTCTCGTCAACAATATGAATATATTTTTCAATATCAGAGTGATGAATAATTATGTATACCTCTGAAAATGCCTTATAGTAATCGTTAATTTGATTCTTTAATCTTTCTGGTGAATCTAATTCTGTTTTTATTTCAAATACTTTGTTGGTGCCATTGACTAGTATTATATCTGCTATGGAGCTATTTATCTTAAATTCATTAAGAATTACTGTGTCTGATAGTGAATAGTTTCTTAGGACATATTCATTTAGCCAAACAAGTTTATATAAGTATTCGTATCTGTAATTTGCTAATAAATGTTCATATGAGATATTTATCAAGTCATTGATAGAATGTTTTTTATTTAATGACTTTCCACTTGCTTTAAGGAGATTTTTGATTTGAATTCCATATGATTTGTAGTCTTCTTTGTTTACTAATCTTTTAAAACCAGCATTGGACACTAGCTTGGATAAAGCATTTAAGTTTGCTGTCGATATGGAACTACTTTTTCTCATGGTTAATGATACTGTACTCTTTTGTTTGTAGCAAATTTAGTATTTACTGAAATTCGTTACAAATTATAATTATTATCAAACATAATTATAAATATCAAACATCACAATTTTAGTTATTTCACCGCGGGTGAGTAAAGAATAATCACCTGCGGTGAAATAACTAAATCTACTGAATCTCCACTTGGTACGACCCCGGAGCCAGCGTAGTCGTATTGGTTTTGAGTTTCTTCCCGGCCAGCGTAGCAGTTTGGCCCGCTGTCAGGGGCAGTACCAGTTCGGCCTGCGTATTGGGGGGCACGGTGACGTTCAACTGCAGCTTCCCGTTTTTGCGTTCCCAGTTGGACACAATCGGGCCGTATAGCGACTGATACGAAAACTTCACCCAGTTGAGGTCTTTTGGTGGCTTGGGAGCAATGCGGAAGGTTTTGAAGCCCGGATCGATCGGTTCCACACCGGCCAGATACCGGAAATACCACTCAATGACGGAACCGTACGCAAAGTGATTGCGGGAGTTCATGCCTTCGGGTTTTTCCTTGTCCGAATTCCAAAGTTCCCACATCGTCGTAGCTCCATTTTCGGCCATATAGCCCCAGCTCGGGTACGTTTTCTGCGTAGCTACCTGATAGGCCAGGTCATTGTACCCGTAATCCGACAGGCGGGGCAGAATCTGCTGGGAAGCGATGAACCCCGTCGTCAGGTGATTGTCGTGAGCCTTCACATCATCGGCTACGTTCTGAGCAATGCGGGCCCGCAGGTTTTCCGGTACAATGCCGAAGGTAAGCGGCATCAGGTTAGCCGCCTGGGTTTTGCCTTCGTAATTGTTGTCCTTGAAATAGAGATCGTTATACTTCGAGGTGTACTGTTTGGCCAAGGCTGCGTACTTCGTAGCATCTTCCGTTTTGCCAAGAACAGTAGCCGCTTTTGCCAGGAGCGTATTGGAATAAACCTGATACGCCCCGCCAATGGGCTTACTGGGCGAGGCCACAACGGGAACCCAGTCGCCGTAGCCGAACCATTTTTCACTGGGATCAGCGAAATAGTACAGTCCCGTTTTTTTCGTAGAAGCGTGCTGGTTCATGTACTCCACCCAGGCTTTCATGCTGGCGTAGTTCGTTTCCAGAATTCGTTTGTCGCCGAAAAATTCGTAGGAAGTCCAGGGAACAATCAGCGTCGCATCGCCCCAGGCGGGCTTCGACGGGCCACCCACTACCATCTTCGGATTAACGTCGTACACGTACCCCGAAGGGTGTTGGGAATCCGCAATATCCCGTGAATACTTGGCCCAGAAACTGTTGATGTCCATCAGATAGCAGGAAGAAGCCACGAAAATCTGAGCATCGCCCATCCAGCCCAGTCGTTCGTCGCGTTGCGGACAATCGGTGGGAATGGACAGGGCATTACTTTTCAGCGTCCAGCGGGCATTTGAGTAGATTTTATTGAGAATGTCCTCGGAGGTAGAGAATTCGCCAATCGGCTCAAAATCCGTATGAATGACTTTGGCTACGACCTGATCAGCGGTAGGCTTACCCGGAAAACCGACTACTTCGACGTAACGGAATCCGTGGTACAAAAACATCGGTTCCCATTCTTCTTTTCCGCCATTGCTTTTGCAGATGTACCGATCCGTAGACTTGGCCGAACGCAGGTTTTCCTGAGCTACGGTTCCATCGTCGTGGAGCAACTCCGCGAAATGCAGAGCTACTTCCTGCCCGTACACGCCTTTCGGAATACTCAGATGCACAATCCCCGCCATGTTCTGACCAAAGTCAAAAACGAAATGGCCGGGTTTGGGTTCAGTCACTTTTACGGCTTTGCGGGTTTCCGTGACGCGGATCGGTGGAGCTTCCTGAGCCACCACCTGTAAGGTACTCATGTCGAACGTGGCCGCTTGTTCGTTCGTGTTGGCGTCGGCATTGGGGCCAAACAGGGTCGTCTGGTTTTTGGCCGTGTTCAGTACGACGGGCGTTACCCAGCCGTCTGCCTCCGTACCTTTCGCTTCCTGCCGGGCATCGTAATGCTCGCCGTGGTACATGGAGTCGTAAATGACGGGCGACAACCGAATTTTCCAGCTGGGATTCGAAGTAATCAGCTCCCGCGTACCATCGGCGTAGGTCAATTCCAGTTGGCATAGCAGCCGCAGCGGGCCTTGTGAATACCGATGAAAACCACCACCCCAGCCGAGGCCACCGCTCCACCAGCCGTTCCCCAGAAAAGCGTCGATCTGGTTGTTGCCTTCCTTGAGTAGCTCCGTGACGTCGTAGGTTTGGTAGTATACTTTCTTGAGATAGTCCGTCCAGCCGGGTGTTAGCAGCATATCACCTACGCGTTGTCCATTGATTTGCAGAGCGTAATCACCCAAACCTGTAGCATAAATACGGGCTTTCACGAGTTTGCCGCGTACCGAAAATTCCTTCCGGGCCTGCGTCGAGCGGGGCGGTTCGCCCACCACGCCCGCCATACCGATCCAGTCCGCTTTCCAGTCGTCTTTGGCGAGCAGGCCCATTTCCCACCAGTCGGGTTTGGACCAGCCCGAGGCTTTCCCTTTTTCATCCCAGACTTTTACCTTCCAGAAATACCGTTGCCGACTTTCCAGATTTTTTCCCTGATAATCGACGTAGACGGATTGCGAAGCATTAATCTTACCCGAATCCCACACATCTCCCTGGTTTTTAGCCAGGGCCTCTGCGGAAGAGGCCACGAGGATTTGATAGGCCGTCTGCCGGGCTCCGGCCTGTGTAGACGCAAGCTGCCAGCTCAGGCGAGGCTTCCTGACGCCGGTTCCCAGGCGAATATCGCCGTATTCGTAACGAAGTTTGTGAGGGGCCTGTTGGGCCTGAACCTGTGACAAGAGCCCAACTAAAACCAGGCACAGCCAGGTGTGAAGAAAACGTTTAAGCATAAGTTTAGAGTGATTAAATACTAACCATACAGGCTTGAGTTTAAATGTACGTAACCTGTCTATTCGGTAAGTGTAGCCAGTGGTTTTTTTCTACTCAAGCCGTACGGAAAATATTCTATGGGGTATTTAGGACGTAACTTACGATCTTTACGGTTCAGTTTGCCTCCTATTCGCATGAAACAAACGGTTCGTCAGGTCTTTGAAATCATTCAAATTGATGAGTATTCAACGACCCCCAAATACAAGCAGATTGTCAATTCAGTAATCGCGGCCATCGAGAAGGGGCTGATCAAGACCAAGCAGGGATTGCCGTCGATTAATGAACTGTCGATGCTGTATGACATTTCCCGGGATACGGCTGAAAAGGCGTATAACGAACTCAAAAAGCTGGGCATTCTGGGCTCCGTGCCCGGAAAGGGCTTTTATATTGCCAGTGCCAGCTACCGGCAGAAGCGTCGGATTTTTCTACTTTTCAATAAGTTAAGTCCCCACAAAAAAATCATCTACGACGCGATGGTGGAGGTGCTGGGCGAAGAAACAGCGGTTGATTTTTACATCTACAACAACAACTTCCGGCTGTTTAAAGAACTGATTCAGAACCGGGCCGGGCATTATACACATTACGTGATCATCGCCCATTTTCTGGAAGGTGGCGAAACGGCGGCGGAACTGATTAATCAGTTTCCCAAGGATCAGCTACTGATTCTGGATAAACTGGTCCCCGGCGTAGAAGGCCCGTACGCGGCGGTGTATCAGGATTTTGAACGGGACATTTTTACAGCTCTAACCGAAGGGGAGGAATTGTTACGAAAGTATCAGGTACTCAAGCTGGTTTTTCCGCTGTATACGTATCACGCCCGCGAAATCCTGATTGGTTTTCAAAAGTTTTGTACCGAATACGGCTTTCCGTACAAGATCATTTCGGATGTATCGAAAGAAGTGATGTCGCCGGGCGATGTGTACATTAACTTAATGGAAGACGATCTGGTGACGCTGGTGAAGCAGGCGAAAACCAACGGGTATCGGGTAGGCAAGGAAGTAGGGATTATCTCCTACAACGAAAATCCGCTTAAGGAAGTCATTCTCGACGGAATCACGGTACTTTCCACGGATTTTGAAGCCATGGGGAAACAGGCCGCCGAACTGATTCTCAACAATTCGACCCAAAAGTTAGCGAATCCATTCCGGCTGATTGTCCGGCAGTCGGTATAGTAAAATATGGGAGGTACGGTACAGGTTTGGAAACCTGCACCAGTGTTCGTCCCTCTTTCAGGGAGTACCCTAACTCCGGAGGGGTTCAATCTGAATAGCCTCGCATACCATGCGGGGAACAAACAAATCCGTCTGCATCCAACGCAAAACATAGAAAAAAGGGTACGCCGTTCAGAAACAGCGTACCCTTTTGGTAATCAACTAAAAACGACCCATTACCGTCTCCGGCGACCGCCGAAATCTTCTTCGTCATCATCTTCCTCCTCGTCGTCATCGTCAAAGTTCATGCCGGCAATAAGGCTGTCGGTCAGATCCTTGAACTGTAAGCCTTTGTCGAGGGGTTTCTTACTGATAAGCGAAAACTCGGCCATCCCGTGCAGGGCAAATTCCATGAAGAAGAACTTTTCGTCGCCCGTGAGTTCCGTGTGAAATTCTTCCACCAGATCATCCAGGCCATCGATGGCTAGCAGTCGGTTCTGGTAATCTTTATCGGACAGATCGCTCAGTAAGTCCAGCGAGTGTTCGCCAAACCAGGTTTGTACTTTCTGGAACGGATTCTTCTTATTTTTGATCTGTTTTTTCAGCTTTTCCGGATCGGGGAAATACTGTAAAAACTGCGTTTTAATGGCTTTACTGACCAGGTTCATCGCCACGATATAGGGCCCTTCCACTTCACCTTCGTACACCAGCTCTACCTTACCCGTAATCGCCGGAATGACTCCGTACAGATCCGCAAGACGCACGTACGTACGCTCTTCACTGTTGAGCAAAGCCCGGCGTTCCGCGGCAGAAACCAGATTTTCGTACGCCGAAATCGTCATCCGGGCGGATACCCCCGACTTGGCATCGACGTATTCACTTTGACGGGCTTCAATGGCAATTTGCTCGATCAGGTCTTCCGTTACTTCATTGATCGAGACGATTTCCTGACCTTCTTTCACCTTCGCTTCCTGACGCGTGATGCGTTTCCCGATCTCCAGCGTACGCGGGTAGTGCGTCAGAATCTGGCTGTCGATCCGGTCTTTCAGGGGTGTTACAATGCTACCCCGGTTGGTATAATCTTCGGGATTCGCGGTGAAAACAAACTGAATATCCAGCGGTAAGCGGAGTTTGAAACCACGAATCTGAATGTCTCCTTCCTGCAAAATATTGAAGAGTGACACCTGAATCCGGGCCTGCAAATCCGGTAATTCGTTGATCACAAAAATGCCCCGGTGCGAACGCGGAATTAAACCAAAGTGAATCACCCGTTCATCCGAGTAGGGGAGTTTCAGCGTAGCCGCCTTGATCGGGTCCGCATCGCCAATCAAATCGGCAACGGATACGTCGGGGGTGGCAAGTTTTTCGGTATACCGCTCATCCCGGTGCAGCCAGATCACGGGCGTTTCGTCGCCTTTTTCGGCAATCAGATCCACCGCGTAACGCGATAAAGGCTGTAGGGGATCATCGTTGAGTTCAGAACCTTCAACGACGGGAATGTACTCGTCCAGCAAGTAGATCATCAGGCGGGCAATCCGGGTTTTAGCCTGTCCGCGAAGACCCAGCAGGTTAATATGGTGTCGGGAAAGTAGGGCTCGTTCGACATCCGGGATAACGGTGTCTTCGTAGCCGTATACGCCGGGAAACACTTCTTCGCCCGAACGCATTTTGGTGATGAGGTTGCGACGAAGTTCGTCTTTAATGGATTCAGGCTGATAGCCAGCCGCCTTGAGCTGACCCAGCGTAGTAATAGTGAGTTTATCGGAAACGGAAAGCGAGTGATACGACATCAAAAAAGGGTTTAGCTACGTAAGTGGGTAACGTTTTCAGAATCAAAAAGGTTTGGGCTGGCCGTACCGATGGGCAATTAACCCAAAGATATACGATGCAAGAAGCAGGCGAAATACAAAAAAATGCGAAATCATTTGGGATATTGATTTTTTATTCTACGTTTGTAGAGTAAAATCTATGAATGTAGAATATGTCTCAGTTAACGAAAGCCGAAGAGCAACTGATGGAGTTGATCTGGCAACAGGAAAAAGTATTTATGAAGGACTTACTGGAACTGTATCCGGAACCGAAACCCGCCGTTACTACCGTGGCTACCTTACTGAAACGGATGCAGGAAAAAGGCTTCGTGGATTACACCGTCTACGGTAATTCCCGAGAGTATTATGCCCTGGTGAAGAAGGATGATTACTTCGCTAAACACGTGAAAGGAATCATTAAAAGTTACTTTGAAAACTCAGCGTTAAAGTTTGCTTCCTTTTTTACGAAAGCCTCTGATTTATCGGTTGATGAACTGGAAGATTTAAAGCGAATCGTTGACGAAGAAATCACTAAAAAGAAAAAGTAATGGACTATATTCTGAAGTCTATACTCTGCTCCATCCTGTTTCTATTGATCTACAAAATATTGCTGGAACGGGAGACCATGTTTGTGTTCAATCGTTTCTATTTATTGATGAGTCTAGGAGCCTCCTTAGCGATTCCATTACTGACGATAGAACTGGATAATTCGGAGGTAATTCCCGCAACAGAAGTAGTATACCGATTGACTGGCAACGAAGTAAATAGGCCGTTGATAACGGTTGAAAAGCAAGCTGTTACGTTCGAACAGTATGCATGGTTAGTATATGCCCTCGTTACGGGTATACTCGGCATTCGCTTTCTGAAAAATGTACTGGCCGTGGTATGGAAAATCAGGAAAGCAATGGTAATCAGGGATTCGGTGAAGATTGTTTTACTGGACGAAGATGAATTGCCGTATAGTTTCATGAATTACGTTTTCGTCAGTAAACGTAGCTATCAAAAGCAGGAAATAGAAGCACAGATCTGGCAACACGAATTAGCCCATATCCGGCAGCGGCATACCTGGGATATTCTGTTCATGGAGTTAGTACAGGTATGCTGGTGGTTCAATCCGGCGGTGTATGTCTACCAGAAAATGATCCGGATGAATCATGAATACCTGGCCGATCACGCAGTATTATCCATCGATCCGGAAGTGAAAAAGTACCAGCGTTTATTAGTGAGTAAAGTAAGTCAGGGCTTATTTCTTACCAGTTCGTTTAATTATGTAACCACTAAAAAAAGACTACTGATGATGACGAAAATGACTTCTAAATTTCGAACGGTTATTATGCAACTTAGTATGCTTCCGTTGTTGGGAATAAGCATTCTTTTATTCGGTAACGTAGAACATACGATAGCCCAAACGAAGCCAGCAAAACAGCCGACGTTTGAGCGGCCCTCAAAGCAAGGTGAGATTGATAAGGTTCCCGGTAAGGAAGGGGTTTCTGATGATCTTTTAAAAGAATATAAAGCAATTGTTGAAAAGTGTTTCAGAAAAAAAGATAATAGGTACGTACCTAAAAATTTTACAAACGCAGACGAAGCTAGACTCATTGTTATCTATAATCAGATGAATCAGCAGCAAAGGGATCAGCAGGATGTTGTAGTACGTCATGTCTCCCCAATGAAGAAAGAATCACCTACGCAAAAAGACCTGGATATATGGAAAAACCCTAAAACAAGCGGCGTATGGATTGACGGTAAACGAGTGGCTAATTCAGTGTTGAATAACTACAAGCCAGAAGATTTTTCCTACGCGATGGCAAGTAGATTGAGTGGCAAGGCAAAAAATCCTAACTATAGCTACCAGATTGATTTAATGACGAATCGTTATTTCGATGAATATGTAAAGGAAGTAACGACAAAGCCTATCTATCTTGTCCGAGATAGAGCCTGGGGAAAACCGAATAAATAAAGATCTATTTTCCAGGAAGCGTACAAACTAAACCGTGGCTGGTGTTCTTACCAACCACGGTTTAGTTTGTAAAGATTGGAGAGCATTAACCCACCGTGTTCACCAGCGTACCAATGCCATCGATGGTGATCTGTACTTCATCGCCGCGTTGCAGGGTGAAATCATCCGGGGGAACAATACCCGTTCCCGTCATCAAAAAACAGCCATAGGCAAACGAGCATTCGCGGAACAGGAACGAGACTAACTCGGTATGTTGCCGTTTCATCTGGCTGATGGAAATTTTATTATCGTATACACTTTCCCGGTTCCGGTGAATTTCCAGTCGAATGTGCGTATGCGGATCAATCGGCGTACCGGGTACGTACAGGCAGGGCCCCAAGGCTGCACTACCATCGTACGATTTGGCCTGGGGTAGATACAGGGGATTTTCTCCCTCAATATCCCGTGAACTCATATCGTTGCCGCAGGTATACGCTACAATTTTTCCCGAAGAAGTCATGAACAAAGTCAGTTCCGGCTCCGGAACGTTCCAGTGTGAATCTTTCCGAATGCGTACCGTACCGAGGGGATCCGCTACCCGCTCGGGAGTAGCCTTGAAGAAGATTTCGGGCCGTTCGGCGTCGTATACGCGGTCGTAAAAACTACCGCCACCGGCATCCTGGGATTCTTCCATCCGTGCATCGCGACTCCGCAGGTACGTAACTCCGGCGGCCCAGACTTCCTGCCGGCCGATGGGAGCCAGCAAATCCGTATGCAGCCAGTGGTGCAACTCCGGGGAGGAGCTTACCGATGTGGTAATCGTTTGCAATACTTCGTGCAGGTTATCCTGGTTAATGAGCTGATCCCAGTCAGTTGCTTCGATGGGATAATATTGTTCGTTGGCTTCCAGAACGATGCCCAGGCGGGTTTTGTATAATCTCATGGGTTTAGAAGAGATAGAAGAAATGATGGATGTGTTTCGAGAAAGAGGTTGGTTTGCGTACGTCACCCTGTACAAAGCGGGTATTTACTCAGGCGTCACAAGGACAAACGTACGTTGAATTTCTGATCAGAGGCGATTCGTAGCTTTTCTAACGTAGAAAAAAGGGACGGTAATCGTTCCGCCCTAAAACAACAACGCCCCGCATGACCAGGGGCAGCGGGGCGTTGTTGCGTAACTTATCGGCGATTCAGCTTCGCCAGGAGTTTCAGAATTTCCAGATACAGCCAGACGATCGTTACCAGCAGACCAAAAGCGGAATACCATTCCATAAACTTGGGAGCCTGCTGAGCCACGCCCGCTTCGATGAGGTGAAAATCGATCAGTAAGTTCATGGCCGCAATGCCTACCACTACCAGCGAGAAAATGATACCGATCCAGCCCGCTTCATGAATATAAGGTACCAGGATACCGAAAAAGCTCAGAGCGAATGTCAGCAGGTAAAGCAGAGCCACGGCTCCGGTAGCAACCATCACGCCCCGCATAAACCCTTGCGTAACACGAATCAGGCCCGTTTGGTAGACGACTAACAGCAACGCCAGTACACCGAAGGTGAGTACGGCCGCCATAAATGCCAATCCGGAAAACAGACTGGAAATACTACCAACAAAAGCCCCCTGTAGCACGGCGTAGAGCGGAGCCAGCGTTGGGGCAAGGGTAGGTTTAAAAGCTAGTACGAGAGCAATAATCAGGCCACCAATGGCTCCTGCGGGTAATAGAAGCGAGGTCCATTGCTGACCCTGAAGGGCGGCGTAAAAGGTTACTGCCGCTACGCTGATGGTAAGCGTTAATAAAAGGGCGATTTTGTTTAACGTGCCCTGCATCGTCATGACGTCATCTGACGCCACGGAAATTTTGTCAAAGGTTTTTTCTGAGAAAAGCGGATTTGCCATAAAACAAGGGAGGTTTACTAAACAGTCGCCAATAAAAGGGGATTTTTCTGGAAATCAAACATACTCATCCACAAAGGGAAGATTGGAAGTAGTAGTGGAAAAGGGAGCGTTTGAAGTAAATCTAGTAGAGGTAAGCGAATGAAGTAAAGGCGACCTGATGAATTGCTTTCTGTAACTGGATAAGTGTACTGAAACGAGTGATTATTCCGACTGTCAACTACTAAATTTTCAAGCGTACCAAAGGTTTTAAAACTCCTGAAACGGAACTAATTTGGCTAGCACCCAGTGGGTAAAGGTTTCGCGATCCAGTAAGCCGGAAGCGAGGTCTAGTATGATTTGTTCCTGCTCATCGATAGAAGCCTCGATTTCATACCCATTCAAGTTTAACAAGTACTCTAAAGCAGCGTGCCCAATTCTCTTGTTTCCATCAACAAAAGGGTGGTTCATTACTGGAGAGAAACATAAACAGGCCGCTTTTTCGGCAATACCCGGATACAAATCTTCTCCTCCAAAAGTCATCAATGGTGATTGAATGCAAGAAAAAAGAAGTTGTTTGTCTCGAACACCGGTACCTCCTCCTGAAGTGTCAACAATAAGTTGGTGAAGATCAAGAATGTCTTCAATCGTAAGGTATTCCATTACGCTAATCTTCGATACAGTTCAGCATTTTTTCTACCACCCGTTCCATTAAACGCTTTCTACGATTCGTTTCACTTTCCAGTAGTTTTTGAACGGTCTGTTGAAGTAATACTTCCGCTGATTCCAGTCCCATTTCCTGAGCTTTAGCCTCTAATTGCTTCAAATCTGTTTCTTCGATGGGTATGCTAAGTGTTGTCATGTGGTGAAAGCAGATTATAGTTTTTAAACTAATCATTTGAGATAAGCATCTCGATAAGATGCTTATCTCAAACGCAAATAAATTAAACTACCGTACATTCTTTTTCCGATTCCTTTCGAAATCTTCAAAAATAAATTCACCTAATCCTTTCAGGCTTGAGTAATAGGCCCGGCCATTATTGGTTTCCGTAAACTTGCGAACGAAATCCTGGAGGTATGGATCCCGGGCGATCATAAATGTGGTAATTGGAATCTTAATCCGGCGACACTGGGCGGCCAGTGTTAGCGTTTTATTCAGGATTTTACGGTCCAGACCAAAGCTGTTTTTATAGTAGCGAATGCCTTCTTTCAAACAGGTGGGTTTACCATCCGTAATCATGAAGATCTGCTTGTTTTTATTCTTCCGACGGCGGAGTAAATCCATCGCCAGTTCCAGTCCGGCTACGGTATTGGTGTGGTACGGACCCACTTCCAGATAGGGCAGATCTTTCACCTGAATCTGCCAGGCGTCATTACCGAAAACGATGATGTCGAGTGTATCCTTGGGGTACTTCGTCATAATCAGTTCCGACAGGGCCATGGCTACTTTTTTCGCGGGCGTAATCCGGTCTTCCCCGTACAGAATCATCGAGTGGCTAATGTCAATCATCAATACCGTGCTCGTCTGAGCCTTGTATTCGGTATCGACAATTTCCAGGTCATTCTCAGTCATCATAAAATCGCCAATACCGTTGTTGATCTGGGCATTCCGAATGGATTCGGTCATAGCGATTTGTTCGAGTGAATCCCCGAACTGGAAGGTCCGGCGATCCGACGTTGCTTCGTCACCCGTACCCGCGTGCGAAGTCCGGTGATTGCCGCCTGAGCGTGATTTTTTGAGTTTCCCGAAGATTTCATCGAGCGACTGTTTCCGGATGGATTGTTCACCTTTCGGCGTCAGTACGGTTTCGCCCTCGGCGTTTTCTTCGGTGATATAGCCTTTCTTTTTCAGGTCTTCGAAGAAATCCCCAATGCCGTAGTTTTCGTCGGTAAGCTTGTATTGTTTGTCCAGTTGCGTCAGCCACGACATCGCCTGAGCCACGTCGCCACTGGTCATGGTGAGCAGTTGATTAAAAATATCCAGCAACTGGTCAAACTTGGCCTGCTGGGAATCCTGCTGAATGTCGGGTACAAATTCGGAAAAACGGTGACCGAGCATAAATGTCTTGGATAGAAGCGTCAGGCAGAACCTGTCGGCTTGAGTTTAGCGAGTAATCAAGGCCCGTAAGCTGATTTATCAGATAGAGGCGGTTTAGAAAAGCGATTCACGTACCAACATCGTCCTTTCTACTAATTTAACCCATTTTCAGGGATTGAGTTTGTCCAGTGGCTAAAACTTGCTCCGGGCTTCCCGTGTAAAAGGTTATCTTTGCGTGATCCGATTGAGAGATACACATTTACAACGACTAGAAAACGGCGATAGTACGCTCCAAACGATTCGCCGTATCCCCTAAACTAACGGGTTAACTGCTTTATTATGAGCGTTCCTAAAACACAGCAATCCGGTTTTGAAGCCCTGGCTCAGCAGACACTTTTGTATCCCCAGGAGCAGCTGGCTCCCATCAAAACCACGCAGCATTCCCTGCTGATTGGGTTGCCCAAAGAAATTTCATTTCTCGATCACCGCATTGCTCTGGTACCCGAAGCGGTTTCGTTACTGGTTCGGAATGGTCATCAGGTGATTCTGGAGAGTGGAGCGGGTGAGGGGGCTCAGTTCAGTGACCACGATTACCGCGAAGCCGGTGCCCGCATTGTCTACTCGCCCGAAGAAGCCTACGCCGCCGATGTGATTCTGAAAGTAGAGCCCGCTACGGAAGATGAATACAAATACCTGAAACGCGGCAGTACGCTGATTTCAGCCCTGACGCTTCCCAACCGCACGCAGGAGTACTTTGCGGCTCTCAACGAAAAGCAGATCACCGGGATTGCCTTCGAATACATCGAAGACAAATCCGGAGCCATGCCCATCATTCGTACCATGAGCGAAATTGCGGGTAGTACCGTGATGATGATCGCCGCCGAATACCTCAGTGGCGTACACGAAGGTAAAGGCATTATTCTGGGCGGCATTACGGGCGTTCCTCCGACCAAAGTCGTGGTACTGGGAGCGGGTACGGTGGCCGAATACGCCACCCGAATGGCTCTGGGACTGGGAGCTCAGGTACAGGTTTTTGACAAAGATATGTACCGGTTACAGCGATTGCGGTACGCAGTGGGGCAGCCCATTTATACGAGTATCATTCACTCCGAGGTGCTGTCTGATGCCATTCAGCGGGCAGACGTGGTGATTGGAGCCATCCGGAGTGAAGAAGGTCGTAGTCCGATGGTCGTAACGGAAGATATGATTTCACGGATGCGTACGAACTCTGTAGTGATCGACGTATCCATTGACCAGGGAGGGAATTTTGAAACCTCGGAAATGACCAGTCATAAAAATCCGACTTTTAAGAAACACGGCGTCATCCACTACTGCGTACCTAATATTCCCAGTCGCGTGGCCCGCACGGCCAGTATCGCCCTGAGCAACGTATTTACGCCTTTTCTCTTGAAAACGGGCACGCTGGGCGGGATCGAGGAAATGATGTTCGCCAATAAATGGTTTATGAAAGGGGTGTATGTGCACAACGGTTCCGTAACCAACGCCCACATTGCCCGCCTGTTCAATTTACGCTATAAAGATTTAGGGCTGTTACTAGCCGCGAGAAGATGAGTTTAGTGGACAGTTTACAGTTGTCTGCTTTCAGTTAAAAATATGTAAGTTACTGGAAGTGAAGGCAACAACGAGAACAGCGAACAATTGTCTGTTTTAGTTAGTGATCTGGAATGCATTATTTGCTGAACAGGAAAACTGTAAACCGCAAACGGAAAACTAAAAGAAATGATCGACGAACCCGAAGCACTATCCAATGCCCCCAATTCGCCGGAATTGAGCGGGAAATACCTCGGCATGATTACGGCCGACTTTGTGAAAGTATCCGAATTTATTCAGGAAGCCGCCCACCAGATCCGGCAGCGGGGCTTTTCCAATTACCCCATTTTTGTGGCTTGTCAGCAGCCGCAACCGCTTGGTTCGGTGTTGATTGGTCGGGGAGAAATGAACGATAACCAGTGGTACTACTCGGCTACGTTTCTCGAAGAATTCCTCCAGCGGGAAATCATCGGGGAAGATGGCGAGGAGCTTTTCAAGGAAAGCTATAAAGACCCCGCCGAGTACGCGTGTCTGTTCATCATTGACGCGGATTTCACCAAGTTCATTTTCGTTCCGTATCCCGAAGATTAGGGAACAGAATACCAAAGCCAGCGGCCCGATGAATCATTCGTCGGGCCGCTTTTGTTGAGTCAAAGGCTGGCCGACAATGCTTCCGTCAGGGCTTCCAGATCCGCCGCTTCGTTGTAAACGTGCGTCGCAATACGCAGGGTAGTACCCCGCGTGGAAATGTATACCTGATGGCGTTCCAGCTCCGTCCGCAAACGGTTCATATCCAGCCCTTCGTGCCGGAGTCCGAACAGGTGGGAGCTTCGATACGCTTCTGCTTCAATCCAGAAACCCAGTTCCTGCCAGTGGGCCACGTGCGGACGAACCAACGCCTCACTGTACGCCTGCACGGCTTCGGGCGTCCAGGCCAGGATTTGCTCCAGAGCCGTCGCCAGCATCGGTATCTGGATGAAATTGCTTTGTTCGCCCATCGAGTAGCGACTGGCTCCGGGCCGGAACTCTGTCGTATAGGCCATCAGTAAGCGGAAATTATCACTGCCCTTGCGATTAATCCAGCTTTGTTCAATGGAGCGGCCTTCGTCAAAGGCGGGACCGAAATACGCCAGTCCCATCCCGTACGTACCCAGCAGCCATTTATACCCGCCAACGATCAGAGCATCCACCGATACCTCCGTTAGATCAAGCGGTAAGGCTCCCACCGTCTGCGTACCGTCGAGTACGAACAACGTGCCCGTTTCCCGACAGCGTTTGCTGAGAGCTTCGATGTCAAATCGCGTTCCGTCCGACCAGTGGATGGGAGCGATCATCAGCAGGGCGGTTTCTTCACTGATGGCGTCTAAAACGGCTTCGTTCCAGCTTTTACCATCGCCTGTACGGCTAATCGTTTTTAGAGAAATGGCCTGCGTTTGGCAAACTTCTTCCCAAGCGTATACATCCGAGGGGAACTCATCGGCGACCAGCAGGATATGCTGGCCAGGCCGGGCGTTCAGGTTCTTTGCCACAATCGCCATCCCGTACGAAACGGAAGGAATAATCGCGACGCGTTCGTACGGAACGTGTACTAGTTGTCCAAACAGTTGCCGGACGCGGTCTACATCGGTAAAGTAATCTTCCTGGTGAATCGTGTGGGGTTGCGATTTGCGTAACAATCCCTGAATACCCGCTTCTTCGACGCTTTTAAGCAGGGGAGACATGGATGCTCCGTTGAGGTAATGAATGGCTTCGGGGAGCGAAAAAAGAGGTTTCTGGCAGGTAAGCATGGAAGAAAGAAGTTGGTAGATGCTAACGGATGAGTGGACGTTTTGGCCTTCACTTTTCAGAAAAGTCCTGCTCAAACTTAGTAAACGGCCGAGGAATTCCGACTTTCTTTTTTCAGCTTCAAAAAATCGCAAAAAAGGGCTGAATTATTTGTGATTTTCTTTGAAAAAAGCACGGTTTTGTGGTAAAAAAATTGTATTTTTACCAAGTTTATTTCGAAAGGTGAGGCGAGTTTTATTGTTTGCCCAGTAGTCTAAAAACCAAGTATTTATGACCAACGAAGTTTTGGAAGAAGATAAGGTCGTAACGGCCCGCAACGATTATGGTGCCGATAATATTCAGGTGTTGGAAGGGCTCGAAGCCGTACGGAAACGGCCTTCCATGTACATCGGAGACGTAGGAACGAAGGGACTTCACCACCTGATCTGGGAGGTAGTAGATAACTCGATTGACGAAGCTCTGGCGGGGTACTGCGATACGATCCGGGTAACCATCAACGAAGACAATTCGATTACGGTTGAAGATAATGGCCGGGGTATTCCTACGGGGATGCACTCGAAAGAGAAAAAGTCGCTCTGGAGGTGGTTATGACCGTTCTCCACGCCGGTGGTAAATTCGACAAAGGCTCTTATAAAGTTTCAGGTGGTTTGCACGGCGTGGGGGTTTCCTGCGTGAACGCCCTGTCTACGGACCTGAAAGTTAACGTTTACCGCGAAGGAAAAATCTTCCAGCAGGAATATAAAATCGGCGTTCCCCAGTACGCGGTTAAAGTCGTGGGTGACGCGGGTGAACGTACGGGTACGACGGTTCGTTTTCAGCCCGATGCCACCATTTTTACCATCACGGAATACAAGTTCGAAACCGTTGCCCAACGCTTACGGGAACTGGCTTTCCTCAACAAAGGCATTCGGATCTTCCTGACTGATTTACGGGATCTGAACGAAGCCGGTGAGCCTCTGACCGAAGAGTTTTTCTCCGAAGGCGGTTTGATCGAGTTCGTGAAATACCTCGACGGTACGCGGGAAGCACTTTTGGCTGATCCCATTTACATGGAGTCGTCGGATAAAGCGTCGATTCCGGTACAGGTGGCGATGGTGTATAACAACTCGTATTCCGAGAACGTATTCAGCTACGTTAACAACATCAATACCATCGAAGGCGGTACGCACGTAGCGGGTTTCCGGGGAGCACTCACGCGTACCCTGAAAAACTACGCCGATAAAAACGGCATGCTGGCCAAAGAGAAAATTGAGATTTCGGGCGAAGATTTCCGCGAAGGTTTAACGGCAGTTATTTCCGTGAAAGTAGCCGAGCCTCAGTTTGAAGGACAGACGAAAACGAAATTAGGTAACGGCGAGGTTTCCGGAGCGGTTTCCCAGGTAGTAACCGACATGTTACAAACCTGGCTGGAAGAGCACCCCAAGGAAGCCAAGACGATTGTCGATAAGGTAGTCATTGCGGCCAAAGCCCGGATTGCGGCCCGCAAGGCTCGTGAAGCGGTTCAGCGTAAAACGGTACTGGGGGGCGGTGGCTTGCCCGGTAAACTGGCGGACTGCTCGGAATCGGATGCGGAACAGTGCGAATTGTTCCTCGTTGAGGGGGATTCTGCTGGGGGTACGGCCAAGCAAGGCCGGAACCGGAACTTCCAGGCGATTCTGCCCTTACGCGGTAAAATCCTGAATGTAGAAAAAGCTCAGGAGTATAAGATTTACGAGAACGAGGAAATCAAAAATATGATTACCGCTCTCGGGGTACAGTTTGGCAAAGAAGGCGACGAAAGAGCCTGAACCTGGATAAACTGCGGTACCACAAGATTGTGATCATGACTGATGCCGACGTGGATGGTAGTCACATTCGTACGCTGATTCTGACCTTTTTCTTCCGGTACATGAAGGATCTGGTTGATCAGGGATACGTATACATTGCTCAGCCTCCTTTGTATCAGGTAAAGAAAGGTCAACAAAGCCGGTACTGCTGGACGGAACAACAACGCGAACGAGCCGTTATGGAAATCGGTGGCGATCGTCCGGATTCAGTAGGGATTCAACGCTACAAAGGTTTGGGTGAAATGAATGCCGAACAGCTTTGGGAAACCACGATGAACCCCGATACGCGTACGCTGAAGCGGGTGACCATCGAGAGTGCCGCTGAAGCCGATCACGTATTCTCAATGCTGATGGGAGATGAAGTAGCTCCCCGTCGCGAGTTCATCGAACGCAACGCTAAATACGCCAAAATCGATATTTAACGGTTTGATTTGGCAATAGTTACGGGTGGTGGGTGGAAACGCCCGCCACTTTTTTTATGAAAATTTGGGTAGGCAACGCCTGCTCGTTTTTAGATGCTCATTAGTCGGTAGGTACGACCTACGTAAAATGCGATTCCGTATGACATTCGATTTCAAATCATACCACATCCGTTCCATCAACGCCAGCGATGAGGAACGAGCCGTTATTAACCAGGAATTGAAAGATTTATACGCTTCCCTTTCTCCGGAAGATAAGGCTATTTTTAACGAACAATTGCAGACTTTTCTGGTTAAGGAGATGGCTAACATTGGGTCGGAATATGCGGCAATAAAATCCCAGTTAAATAATAATAACTAGGGTTATGCTCGTTTTTGTAACGAAGGTCTGACCGGATGGTCTGGTTATTTAACAAAACCATAATCGAATATTCGTCCGGCTCAGCGATAAAATAGGTTTGTTTTGTGTCGAGAAGAAACTCAATATATCACCGTTTATCGAAAGGCTCGCGGACCTCGGGCCTTTTGTCGTTATTTCGACGGCTGATTCGTTTTCGTACCTTTATGGAAGATCAGAAGCGTCTGGCACGTAGCCAGGAAAAAGTTAGTTCAACCATTGAACAATCCCCGTACCTCAGCCGCGACTTAAGCTGGCTGGCCTTCAATGAACGGGTACTTGACCAGGTTCGGAATCCCCAGCGAACCTTATTTGACCGACTTAAATTTCTAGCGATCACGGCTTCCAACCTGGATGAGTTTTTCTCCATCCGTTTGGGAAGTTTATATAACTACCTGGATTACAAGAAAGAACGAATCGATTATTCCGGCTTACGGGAATGGCCCTTCCGACAAACGCTGCTGACGATGAGTCAACAGTTTTACGAAGAGCGTAATCGGATTTTCCGGGAAGAGCTACTACCGCTGTTTCCCGAAAATGAACTGCGTCTGGCGACTTGGAGCGACTTGACGGAAGGAGAAGCGGCGGCAGCCATCGGGCATTTCGACCGTACCATTTTTCCGATGCTGACACCCATGGTGTACGATCAGACGCACACCTTTCCCAGCCTGATTCCGCGTACGCTGACGTTTGCTGTAGTGACGAAAAACCCGTACGTAACCAAGAAAGATCAGGCCGAGAAAAAGCTTTCGTTCATTCAGATTCCACAAAATCTGCCGCGTTTCTTCGTAATCGATCGGGTAGAAGAAGTCGTATTTCTGCCGATGGAAGAAATTGTGCGGCACGAGATCCACAAGTTGTACCGCAACATCGAAATTCTGAACGTTAGTCTGTTACGGATTATCCGCAACGGGGACTTTGCGGTTGATGACATTGACGATGTCGAAGATGATATTGTGGACGAGATTCGCCAGAAAGTGAAAAACCGTCGTCTGGGCCGCGTAGTAAAAGTGGCCGTAGAACCCAATTGTTCGGAATGGGTGATCAACATCCTGAAGAAGAAATGGGAAATCGACGATCTGAATATTTTCTACGCGGATCAGCTCATCGACTTTACTTCCATGTGGCAGATTATTCGCCACCCGGAATTTCGCGATGAACTTCCCAAATCTCCATCGCCCGTACCGGCTTTGGGGCTACCCCGAGGGCCGATCGACGATATCTTTTCCGTCATACGGGAGCGGGACATTTTTCTTCACCACCCGTATAACAACTTTGAAGCGGTACTACACCTACTCGAACAGGCCGCTGAAGATCCGAACGTACTCAGTATCAAGCTGACCGTTTACCGCGTTGCGAAAAATTCCCGCGTGACGGCTGCTTTGCTTAAAGCCGCAGAAAATGGGAAGAACGTAGCCGTACTTTTTGAAGTAAAGGCTCGTTTTGACGAAGAAAATAACATTCGCGAAGCCGAGCGTCTGCAAAAAGCGGGTTGCTTCGTAATCTATGGCATTGGTCGGTTCAAGACGCATACCAAGCTGTTGCTGATTGTACGGGCCGAGGGAGATGGCGTGAAACGTTACGCCCACTTATCGAGTGGAAACTATAACGAGGATACGGCCAAGCTGTACACGGATGTTGGCTTGCTGACGGCCAATGAAGTGTACACGAGTGATGTGGCGGAGTTTTTCAACGTAATTACGGGTCACTCCTTACCCAGCAGTTACCAGAACCTGATTACGGCTCCGGGTGACATGCGGAATAACCTCATCGAATTGATTCGGGCCGAAGCAGCGAATGCCCAAGAAGGGAAACCTTCGGGGATTTGTCTGAAGATTAACTCGCTGGAAGACCGCGAAACCATCGACGAGCTGTACCTGGCTTCGCAGGCGGGCGTCCCCATCAAATTGATCGTACGCGGCATTTGCTGTTTGCGTCCGGGTCGGGAAGGGCTGTCTGAAAACATTACTGTACGGTCGATCGTTGGCGATTTCCTGGAGCACACGCGGTTATTCTACTTCCATAACGAAGGCGACCCCAAAATCTACGGCGGTAGTGCTGACCTGATGGTACGGAGCTTCGATAAACGAATCGAGTCCCTGTTTTTACTGGTAAACCCGAAAGTACAACAACAGGCGGTACAGATTTTGGAGTACAACATGAAAGATAACGTCAATGCGTATACGCTCAAAGAAGACGGTACGTACGCGAAATGCCCCCGGAAGGCCGACGAAGAGGTTTTCAATATTCATGAGAAGTTCTTCGAAGTGACCGAAGCCAGTCTGCCGGAAGCACAAGTGTTTTAAGCGAGTATCGTTCAAAAGCGGTGAAGAGGTTTTTGTATCCTGGATACAAAACAATCTTCACCGCTTTTTAGTATCAAAAAGAAATCCGTTCGTACTTCGGAAAACGACGATCAACTCTTATCAGACCGCTGATTAGCTATGCGTTATTTCATTGCCTTCTTCCTGGGATGTATTGCCATTACTACGCAGGCCCAGAATATTCGCTATTCGTATGTGGCCCGACCTGACTCGGTGCTGAACATTCTGGTATCCCAACGGCAGGGTTTGTATAAGCAATGGGCTCAGGATCAACAGGAGCGAAATGCCTTTTTCGGCGGCCAATCCAAGAAAGACCTACGGAATATCATCACTACGCTGGAGCAAATTCTGAATAAAGACAACGAAATTCTTACCGAGCTGAACCGGATGAAACAGGCCGAAGTGACGGAGCTTCGCCGTAAAAACTCCGACGTCTCCAAACGTGTCAATTCGTACCTCGACGAAAGCGGAGCCCTCATGGAAGAAAACAAGCAGTTGCGGTCACAGGCCGAGCGAAACCGAAAACGGGCAGAAGCACTGGAAAACCAGTCCAACTACCCGTTTCAGATTACGATTTGTCTGCTGATTGCTTCGTGGGTTTTGTTCTTTTTGCTCCGTCGAAAAAAGGCTACTGCGGAGCCGCAGCGGAATTCTGATTTACGATAGGCCAAACGCCCGGACGCGGTACGCTAACGCCCTTCGTCATTCCCCGTTGCATGTTATCGGGACCGAAGTAATAGAGCGGCCAGCCTTTATACACCAGTTGGGTACGGCCAAAAACCGTAATGGTTTTAAAGTCAGCCGCATTCAGTAGTGAAGGAACGTTTTTCGCGGAAAACTCGGCTAAGGGCCAGGTTGCGTTGTTACTGAAATCGGATTTGGTATAGGTGTTGGTATCCCGTTTGTCCGGAGCAAAGGCGTATAAGGTACGGCCCAGACTATCGACCAGGAAAAGCGTTTCACCCGTTCCTTCCGCGTACGTT
The DNA here is from genome assembly GCF_002261125.1 of Siphonobacter sp. BAB-5385. Classification (NCBI taxonomy): domain Bacteria; kingdom Pseudomonadati; phylum Bacteroidota; class Cytophagia; order Cytophagales; family Cytophagaceae; genus Siphonobacter; species Siphonobacter sp. BAB-5385. Next base: position 53,842 of record NZ_NMPS01000123.1, read on the forward strand.
CCGGTATATTTCTTTCCATCATTACCCACCAGCTGAGCCATGCCGAGCATGACGCTAAAATGCGGTTTGGCGACAAACCAGACGCTGTTCACCTTATCCCCTTTGGTATCGCCAGCGGCAGCATCATTCTGGTAATAGTACAGCGGCCAGCCTTTGTAGGTCGTTTGCTTGCTACCGTCAGCCCGGGTAATCGTAGCGAAATCAGCGGTGGCGAGGCCCGAGGCCAGTTTAGGATTTTCCGCGTAGAACACAGGCCATACGCCCAAACAGTTGCCTTCGCATACCGATGCTCCGGCGACGTCGCGGGCGAAGAAGTACAGCGTTTTTCCTTTGGAGTCCGTCAGCACTTGCCCTAGAGACGTGGATTGAATGGAAACGTCCGAAGCGGGCGTCTGTTCATTTTTGGAATCAGAAGAGCAGGCGGTTAATAAAACAGCGGCTGCCAGGGTGTAAAGAAAGTTTTTCAGGTACATAGAGTTCATCGTTTACGATTCATCTAGGGTACTCGGAGAAAAGGGCGGAAAAGTTGTTTCAGCCGAAAAATTTATCCATCTGTCGAAAAGCGGGGCTCTTGTGGAACGTAAAGCGAAGGATTGGTTTTGTCTTCGGGTCGAAATGGGTTAATTTCGCAGGGTTTCATCACACACTAGCAGTAGCTTCCACTTACCATATGGATCGATTTACCGGATTGATTGGCATTATTGTTATTCTGGGCATCGCCTTTGCCTTATCCAATAACCGAAAAGCCATCAATTATCGAACAGTAGGCATTGGCCTGGCCCTTCAGGTCGGTCTGGCTGTTTTCATCTTAAAAACTTCCGCCGGTCAACAACTTTTTGGAGCCATCGGCGAGCTCGTCAAAAAATTACTCGATAAAGCCAGCGAAGGAGCCACCTTCGTTTTTGGTCCCCTGGTTAATTCACCCCTGCTGACCAGCGTTTTCGGAGCGTCTAACAACTTCATTTTCTTTTTCCAGATTGTTCCTACGATCATTTTCGTGGCCGTACTGGTGAACATGATGTACCACCTGGGCATTATGCAACGCATCATTTCCGTACTGGCCCGGGGAATGTACTGGCTGATGGGCGTAAGTGGGGCGGAAGCTCTTTCCAACGTATCGAGTGCCTTTGTAGGGCAGGTGGAGGCTCAGATTATGATTAAGCCTTACCTGAAAGACATGACCAAATCCGAACTGATGTCTTCCATGACGGGTAGTTTTGCCTGTATTGCCGGAGGAGTCATGGCGACGTATATCAAATTAGGCGTGGATGCTTCGTATCTGTTGGCGGCCAGTCTGATGGCGGCTCCCGGAGCCCTGGTTATTTCGAAAATCGTCTATCCCGAAACGGAAGAATCGGCGACGAAGGGTGTTGTAAAACTGGAAGTCAAGAAACATCACGCCAACCTGCTAGACGCCATTGCTGCCGGAGCGGGGGAGGGTTTGAAAGTAGCCTTTAACGTAGTGGCGATGCTCATCGGTTTCATTGCGTTGATTGCTCTGGTGGATGCCATCTTCTGGCGGGTTGGATACTACGTTTTTGGGATGAGCGATTTAAGCCTGAACTGGTTTTTAGGAAAAATCTTCTCCCTTTTTGCCTGGTGTATGGGTGTGCCGAGCGAGCACATTGAAGAAGCCGGAGCCCTGATGGGTACGAAAATGGTAGTAAATGAATTCGTGGCGTACCTGGATCTGGTGAAAATCCGCGAAACGCTGGACCCCAAAACCATTGCCATTACTAGCTTTGCTCTCTGTGGATTTGCCAACTTTAGCTCCATTGCCATTCAGGTAGGGGGCATCGGTGAGCTGGCTCCCACGCGGCGTTCGGATCTGGCTAAACTGGGTTTTAAAGCTCTGATCTGTGGAACCCTGGCCAGCTACATGAGTGCGACCATTGCCGGTTTGTTGCTCTGAAGCTGACGTAAAACTTAACAAGAGATGGCGGGCACATGACCCGCCATCTGTGTTTTCGGCGTATGAATCAGTTGCTGGATTACTTTCATTTCAAACCCGGTGAAGTCATCGGCAGTCTCGGCTGTGGTGGCGGCTTGTGGGAAGCAGGCTGGGGCGTACAGGTGGATCAACTGACCTTTGTATTGATGGATCTGGTACCGGAAATGCTGAATGAAGAAGAAATTCAGGCGGCGGTGCAGTACTGGGAAAAACAGTATAGGAAAACGTGTACCAGCCAGTTTATTCTATACATCAGTACTGAAACAAAGATTCCGCTCGACGATGAGCAACTGGACAAGCTTCTGGTGATTAACGCCTTTCACGAATTTTCTGAAAAAGAAGCCATGATAGCCGAAATGAGGCGGGTACTGAAACCTGGCGGCTGGCTTTTTGTGGAAGAACCCCTGGCTCAATATCCCGGCGAAGTACACGAAGGCTGCGGAAAACCACTCTATGAACCCTTGGCTCTTCGGACAGTCTTTGAAAACCAGGGCTTTGTGTATCAACGGGCTGAGTCCACTTCACCTATTTCTCAAGTATTTACCTTCCAAAAACGATGATCGACGTTCGTTCTCCCCAAACCGCTGAAGAATGGAAAGCGTATTACCAGTTACGCTATGACGTGTTACGCGAACCCTGGAATCAACCCCCGGGCAGTGAAGTATTGCCCGACGATCAGACGGACATCATCCACGTGGCTGCCTATGACACCGACGGTATTACTTTAGGAGTAGCCCGCCTGCATACCAATGCCGATGGCAGGGGGCAGGTTCGCTGTGTGGCCGTCTCAAAAGCCGCTCAGGGCAAGGGCGTAGGTAAAAAACTGATGGCTCATCTCGAAACGCTGGCTCAGCGAATGGGTGTTATGGAAATCATTCTTGAAGCTCGGGAAAATGCCGTTCCCTTTTACCAGTCTCTGGGGTATGACGTTACGCAAACGAGTTATTTACTATTCAATGAAATACAGCATTATACCATGCGTAAACGCTTAGCCTAGGGTAAGCTGGCATGTTTATTTTTCGGGGATGGGGAGACAATTGCTTATCTACCCATATGAATATGAATGCAAATCGTTTTCACTCCAGCTTTTCAGCCTTAAGCATATTAGGAGCCGGCATGATGGTGGTTATGTGCACGCAGTGTGTACAGAAATCCAAAGATGACGCGTCCCAAACCGATTCTACTGCTGTTACCACCCCGGTTGCTGAACCTACCGTACAGTTGCCCGAACCTTCGAAGCCTAAGAATAAGTTCAGTAATATCATTGGCTGGTCGGATGGACAGATGCCCCAGGTACCCGCCGGATTTGTCGTTACCGAATATGCAGGAAATCTTAAAAGTCCCCGCTGGGCCTATCAGTTGCCGAATGGGGATGTCCTGATTGTGGAATCCAATACGGAAACGAAAGGAGCCAAACGCGTTCAGGAACAAGTTTCTGGTAAAATCAAATCCCGTTCGGATGACGGACTGAGTGCCAACCGAATCACCCTCTTGCGGGATAACAACAAAGATGGGAAGCCCGATATGCGGGAAACGTTCCTTTCGGGTCTTAACCAGCCTTTCGGGGTAGTATTGATCAAAAACGATCTGTACGTAGCCAATACGGACGGCGTCTACAAGTTTCCGTATAACGAAGGCGATACGAAAATTACGGCCAAAGGACAGAAAATTCTGGAACTGCCCGCAGGTGGCTACAATAACCACTGGACTCGAAATCTGCTGACCAACGCCGACGGTTCGAAGATTTATATTTCCGTAGGATCGGGTAGTAATGTGGCCGAGCACGGCATGGAAAATGAAGTACGCCGGGCTAACATTCTGCAAATCAATCCCGATGGTACAGGGGAGAAAATTTTCGCCAGTGGTTTACGTAATCCCGTAGGAATGGACTGGGAGCCCCGCACCAAACAACTGTGGACGGCCGTCAACGAACGCGACGAACTGGGTGATGAGTTGGTACCCGATTACCTTGCTCACGTGAAAGAGGGAGCTTTTTACGGATGGCCTTTCGCTTACTGGGGAGCCCACGAAGATCCACGCATGGCTGGCAAAAATCCGGAATTGGTGAAGAAAACGGTGGTACCCGATGTTGATCTGGGTTCGCACACGGCTTCTTTAGGTCTGGCGTTTTATAAAGGCGATAAGTTTCCTGAAGCTTATCGGCAGGGAGCATTTATTGGCCAACATGGTTCCTGGAACCGCTCTGAACTGGTCGGCTACAAAGTAGTATTTGTTCCCTTCAAAAATGGAAAACCAGCGGGTAAACCTCAGGACTTTCTAACGGGTTTCATCGCCAATCCTGAATCGGGTGAAGTATACGGACGACCCGTAGGAACCTTCATTCTCAAAGACGGCTCGATGTTAGTCACCGACGATGGGGGCGGAAAAGTATGGCGAGTCGCGGCTAAGTAAGCCGTTTTCGTACTAAAATCTACGCTTCCCGTAAGGGCTGCGGAACGGGTAATCCGGATGATTTAGGTCGTTTTGACTTGAATGATCCGGATTTCTTTTTACGTTTTCCCCACCAGATCAGAAAACCCGTAACCGGTCAGGAAGCAGAGATCAGACTGATGATCACAAACAGTACCTGCGTAGGCCAACCGTAAATCCGGCCCGTATGTAAATCCAGATTTGAATTTCGCCACTTCATCGCCAGAGGCTTTTTTTCGTGATCAATCTGATCAAAAAATTCTCCCGTACGACTGTCGAAGAAGAAGTAACTAAAGCCCCGCCAGCCGTCGGAATTATTCCTTAGAATGCAGTAACAGTTCAGCGGTTTGTCAGCTTTGTCCGTATAATTGATACCGATTATTTTGTACTGATCCTGTACAGAATGACGGATTTGTGCGAAGGCCAGATCTTCCGCCGGAGCCGTGGGTAGTTGGGTAGAGGGCGTCTTGAATTCCCGGCCAAAAGCTGGTTTTTCCTTGGCTCCCATTAAACGATAGATACCGCCTTCCCACCATTTAAACGACCAGACCAGCCCCGTAATCGCAATGAATAAAACCACGGGCAGAATGTAAAAGCCCAGCGTATTGTGCAAATCATAGTTGAGCCGTTTCCAATGGCCGCTCGTCTTCACGGTCAATCGATTCTTCAGGTTTTTCCACTGGCGGGGTATCCACAGGACAAAGCCCGTAAGAAGCATGACCATGAAAATCAGCGTCGACCCCCCAACGATGAAACTGCCAATGGGCTTAACCAAGAGTAAATGCTGATGCAATTGCCGATCCAGATTAAAAAACTCGTACTTCCGGTCGACGACGCCCAGTACGGTTCCCCGGTACGGATCGATGAATACGTCATCCCAGTACGTGAGTTGAGTGAAGTACGTCAGTCCGGCTTTTTCGGCAGGAGCTATCTGCTGGGCCATGAACAGGTACGGGTCGGTAGGATCCCCGGAAATTTCGACCGAAGTGATCTTTTTTCCGGGGATCGCCTGCTGGGCAATTGTTCGAAGCTGGGATAGATTCAGAGGTTGTTGCGTAGGTTTGAGGTGGTACAACTCCGAGTGAAAAAGACGGAACAATTCCTCATCAAACACGTACAAAGTGCCGGTAATCGAAACGATGAAAACCACCAGGCCGGTCAGTAAACCAAGCCAGAGATGCACTAACCTCGTAACGGTTCTGAATCTACCCTTTGCCATTAGAACGTGTAGTTAATGGTTACTAACGAATTGGAAGGAGCACCGGGGAAAAGGCGGATGTAATCGTACCCACCTACCCAGTACGTCTTATTCGTCAGGTTGTTGAGGTTGTATTGCAACTGAACGCGACCTACGTTATAATACAGAGCGGCATTGAAGATCTGAAACGAAGGAATGCTCTGGTCAAGGCTGATGGACAGATTACGTTTGTCCACAAAGTTGGTACCGAAGCCCACGCCCAGGCCCTTCAGGGCACCCTGCGGAATGGAATATCGGGTCCAGAAGTTGAACATGTTACGCGGAGCATTGGGTTTCTGAATGTTACGCTCAGCTTCGGTTAATGTCTCTGTAATCTGTGCTTTGTTGTACGAGTAAGAGGCAATGACGCTCCAGTTTGGGAGAATCCGGCCAATAATGTCGAACTCGAACCCACGCGATTCTTCAGCCCCAATCTGACGCAGCAAATCCGGATTCTGCGGATCGTTAGCGTTATAAAGCGTATTTTTCTGCTTGATTTGATAAACCGCAAACGAAGCCGTCAGTCGCTCGTCGAACCAACTGGATTTACCACCCACTTCAACCATGTTGCTTTCTAGGGGTTTAAATGGACCTCCTGCGTTGGGGTTGGCTATGTTAGAAGCCGTTTGTGGGTTGTAGCCTTGTACATACGTAGCATACAGATTGATGTTCGAAGTAGCCGTAAATACTAAACCAAAACGAGGCAGCCACGCCGACTGATTTGTCTTCTTTTCATTATTGGTTTTGTACTTGTCAAAGTCGGTGTAGTTTTCGTACCGTACGCCCAGTAAGGCCTGAAAACGACCAATCTTGATCTGATCCTGAATATAACCGGCGTTCAGATAGTAATAAGTAGGATCAAACGAACGCTGAGCGTAAAACAGCTTGCTATCGTCTTGAATGCGTTGCGAGTTCAGAATATTGCTTAAATCAAAGTGAGGAACGTTTGGCACCGGATTCCCACTGGCATCCAGTAAATAGCGGGATTTGTTCGCCGGATTGTAGGTGGCGATGAATCCGTTATTGGCGGCATTGCGGTACCCACTGGCTTGTAATTGTGAACCGCCCGTGGGCAGTTTTTCACTGCCGTAATCATACCCAACTACAACGCGGTGTTCCAAAGGCCCCGTTGATCCTTCCAGGTTGAAGTACCCGGAAAAGTTATCGATATACCGGTTTCGTTTCCGCATGAATACCTGCATGGCGATTTTGTCAGGTTGCGTAGCTCCGGTAGCATCCACACCATAGGCGTTGGCGGAACGGTGCTCATACAAATCTTCCGAATAACCGGTCTTCATGTAAGCTGCATTGAAACTGAGCCAGTTGGTTAACGTCCGACTCAACGACAGCGAAACGTTGTAAGTCTGCTCGTTGAGGTAATCATTGCCAGTACTCAAAGCCAGGGAAGTAGGTGTGGAGTACAAATCATTGGTATTCATGATCGACTGGCCACGATCCAGACGGCTTTTGGAGTTGTTGTACACCAGATCAAAATTGATCCGGGTCTTGTCGTTAGGCAGGAAGGAGAACGAAGGAGCGATGATCAGGTTTTTGTCGAACTGCAAATCCCGGAACGACTGAGCATCTTCGTAACCCAGATTGATGCGGTACAGCAGCGAACTGTCTTTATTGGCAGGACCCGTAAAGTCGAGCAAGGTTCGTAAGGTATTGAAACTACCCAGGGATACGCTAACGGATTTCCGGTTTTCATCGAGTGGTTTCTTCGTAACCCGGTTCACCGTTCCGCCGGGGCTAGCGTTGCCGTATAATGCGGATGACGGGCCTTTCAGTACTTCTACCCGTTCCAGATAATTGGCCAGAGGTTGCTTCCAGAAACCCGTGCTGGTACGCAGCCCATTCAATAGTTGCGTATTGGACTGACCATTGATCCGGAATCCACGGATGGTCAAATCATCGTAAAAGGTAAACTGAGTCACGCCACTGAAGTTTTTTACTACTTCACCCACTCGCATCAGACCCTGATCAGCGATCAGCTCTTTACTGGCGTAGGAAACCGACTGTGGTAAATCTTTGATCTGCGTAGCCGATTTACTGCCGATAAAGGTCGAGCTGGTTTTGTAGGTGGTTTCCTTACGACCTACAATTTCCACCTGTTGCAAGGCGGTACTCGTCGAGGCCAGTACAATCGTTAGGTCAATACCACCGGTTGCGGGCAGACGTACGGTATGTTTCTGCGTTTCGTAGCCCACGCTGCTAAAATGGAGGGTATAGGAGCGTCCGGATTCGAGTTGTAATTGAAAGACGCCTGTTTCACTGGAACTGGTACCCGCACGTTGCGAAGGAACCGTAATATGAACAGCGGGCAGGAAGTGACCCGAAGCATCTTTGACTAGCCCCTGAATGACACCGTTGGGCAAATCGGCATTTTTTTTCTGATCTTGAGCCTGGACCAGTTGAAAGGATACTAATAAGGCAAGGTAAACCAGGGAAAGAAAGATAGATTTCATCGATACATAGAGTTAGTTGTTATTTAGATTAAATAAAAACAGTGCAAAAATAATCGCGTAACTGATATGTACCAGACGTATATAGGGAATTAATGTGTCTACATTAATCGGAGGGAAGCAGAAGCTCGGGCTAGATGGGTTCGTACTGTTTTTTTAAGGCCCTAGAAAAACATTCAGCTGATGAAAAATTTGAACTATTGTATCACTCTACTGACCGTTAGTATGTTAGCTCTGGGAACGAGTACGGCCCAGCAGAAAAAGTCTGATTCCATGAAACGCTACACCAAAGTGCCCGCCGGATATCTGATGGTTTTACGGCAGGATGATGATGTATTGAAGCAGCTTGAAGCTTTTGCCGAGGAGGAAAAAATTCCTTCAGCTTCATTTACAGGTATGGGCTTCGTGAACGTGACCTTTGGTTTTTTCAATTTTGAAACCAAGGAATACGCTCCCCGGGAATTCAAAGGGGTAGAGCTGGCGAGTATGACGGGGACGATTGCCTGGCAGAAAGGCAAAGTTTCACTCCACACGCACGGTGTCGTAACGGATAAGACCTTTGCGGCCTACGGAGGACATATTCTGTCGGCCAGCGTAGGGACGGGCTCCGTCGAAATTCTAATTACCGTTCACGATAAAAAACTGGAACGGGTGATGGAGCAACCCCTGGGGGCGAATGTCCTGCATTTGGAACCCTGAGTGCTACACAAAAAAAGCCACTCCCCGATCAGGGAGTGGCTTTTTCTTCAAAAGTATCGTATCATCGGATTCGTACCTCGTAAGGCAAACGAGCCTGGATACCGTTGAGGGTTTGTAATTTCTTGAGCTTTTGTACGTAAGGTACCAAATCGCCAAATGTGGCCAGCATGACGCGTGCTTCCTGCTCTTCTTCAGCTGTATCGAAAAGAGTTTGGTAGAAGTCTTTCTTCGCCGGATACCGAACCCGGTATTCACCGGCTTTGAGTTTGGCTTCATTGGCGGCAATCTGAATGGCTTTTTCCAGTCCACCGAGTTCATCGACCAGACCGTTCTGTTTTCCTTCCAGTCCTGACCACACGCGACCTCCGGCAATCGCCCGAAGTTTTTCAACCGGCATTTTACGTCCCTGAGCCGCTTTTGCGGTAAAGACTTCGTAGAAACGATCGGTCGATTTCTGGAAGCGGTTCTTCTCGAATTCGTCCATTTCCCGGGTTAGGGTAGGATAATCGGAGTGAGCGTTGGTGTTGACGCGGTCAAACGTAATGCCGAGCTTATTCTTGGTGAATTCATCGACGCGGAAGAACAAGGAGAATACGCCAATGGAACCCGTAATCGTCGTGGGTTGAGCCACAATCTTGTTACAACCCATGGCCATATAATACCCACCCGAAGCCGCGTACGTAGACATGGACGCAATGATGGGTTTCTGCTCTTTCGCTTTCTGGATTTCCCGCCACATCACTTCTGAAGCTAAGCCGGAACCACCCGGCGAGTTGATCCGCAGGACGATAGCTTTTACATTCTTGTCTTTACGGGCCTTGCGAATTTCGGCTGCCATCTTCTCCGAAGCAATCTGATTATCGCTGTCATTATCACCGTCCACGATGTCGCCCTGGGCGATGATCACGGCGATTTTGTTGTCCGTATTCGGAGCTTTGGAGTCATTGGAGGTTTTCAGGTATTTGCTCAGTCCAACGTACTTGAGTTTATCGTCTTCCTTAAGCTTCAGATTTTTCCGAATCGCTGATTCAAATTCATCGTAGTAAGCTACGTTCGTAACCAGTTTGTGCTTGAGAGCATCCTGTGGTTCGTAGGCCTGCAGAGAATCCGCTACCGTTTTCAGTTCGGGTACCGAAACGCCCCGACTCTCGGAAATTTCGGCAAGTACCTGATTATAAATCGAGTTCAGAAAGGATCGAGTCTGCTCGCGGTTTTCATCACTCATATTCTCCCGAAGGAAAGGCTCTACGGCACTTTTGTAGTTTCCTACGCGGAATACAACGGGTTTAATATCAAGCTTATCAAAGGTGCCTTTGTAGAATTCGTATTCAGCGTTCAGGCCGTTGAAGTCAAGTCCACCGGCGGGATTCACGTATACTTTATCGGCCATCGACGACAGGTAATAGCCCTGCTCGCTATACGTTTCGCCGTAGGCGTACACAAATTTGCCCGATTTCTTGAAGTCGTTCAAAGCGGCCCGTACTTCTTCGAGTACCGCCCAGCCCGCACTCGGACTATTCGCTTTCAGATAAATACCCTTGATTTTGGAGTCGGCTTTTGCCTTTGTCAGTGCTTCTTTCAACTGAACAACACCTACTACTTCTGTATTAGCAAAGGGACCACCCAGGTCGGAAAAGGGGTTGGTTTTGTTATCGTGTTCGGTAAAGCTTTTATTCAGGTCCAGCTTTAGGATGGAGTTTTCTTCAATCACCACATCACTACTTCCCGATCCGGCTATGGAAGCAATACCCAGCAGCACGAATACCGAAAGAATGGAGAAAAGCACCAGACCCACCAGGGTAGCCAGTACGTATTTCAAAAATTGCAACATATGGAATGACTACTAATGTTTTGGTAAAAGGAATAGTCTTGGTTTTGTATCGTATAACTCCAAAAATAACAAGCCCGTTTTGCAACGGGCTTGAAAAAGTCTGAACGGGAATTCCCGCGGATGAAAGGCTGAAAACCAACGTGAACTCAGCGGTTAGATTACCGGAATTTTGGAAGTCAGGGTTTGATAATCCTGACGGCTTTTCCGGATCACTTCGTGAGCCACGTCACGACCGTATACACTGTCGATTTCGATAATGGCTTTGGCTTCGCCAGGAATGTTTTTGTACGTCAGGAAGTAGTGAACAAGACGGTTCAAAACGCTTTTAGGGCAGTCATTCAGATCCGTCCAGCTACCATATACGGCATCATTTTCAGTACGGCGATGATTTTATCATCTGCTTCACCCTTGTCAATCAGGCGAATACCGCCGATGGGGATAGCCTGAAGAATGATGTTTCCGTGGGGAATTGTTTTTTCGGCCCATACACAAATGTCGAGTGGGTCACCGTCGCCTTCGGGAATATCGCGGCCGGATTGTTCCGTTGCGTATTGAGCAATGGCATCGCCGCAGTACGTCTGGGGCAGGAAGCCATACAGGCAAGGCATGTAATTGGAAAACAGCTGAGGACGATCAATTTTCAGAAAGCCCGTTTCTTTGTCAATTTCGTATTTGACCGTATCCGTAGGTACAATTTCAATAAAAGCGGTAACTACTTCAGGGGCATTTTCCCCGATGGGAACCCCGTGCCAGGGGTGTGCAATTTGCGTCGAAAAACTCATACAATAGAACCGATTTAATGCGGTTTGACAGACAATAGTGGCTAAAATTAGCTGATTATATAAATAGAAGTACTCGCTCTGGAAATCATCCCACTTTTTCTCCGATTCCGGCCTTCTCTCTGACTTTGTATTCCGTCGTTCGTTCGGAATTAGAAGCCATCAATTCGCCCAGAAAGCCCGCTAGAAAGAGCTGAAAGCCAACGATAATAGCCGTTAAAGCTAAGAAAAATTTAGGATCGTCCGTCAGGTTTCGAAACTTATGACCTGCGGAAACACTGTAAATTTTATCAAAAGCCAGCCAAAGCGTTGCTACAAAGCCCAGCAGAAAGGAAATAACCCCGAAACTGCCGAACAGGTGCATGGGTCGTTTGCCGAAGCGATTCACGAACACGATGGTCAGCATATCGAGCAGCCCGTATATAAAACGCTCTAAACCGAATTTGGTTTTACCATATTTTCGAGCCTGGTGCTGTACGGCTTTCTCACCAATCTTGCCGAAGCCGTTCCATTTAGCTAAGATGGGAATATTTCGGTGCATTTCGCCGTATAGACGTACCGATTTAGCAACGGGTGCGTCGTAGGCTTTTAAACCACAATTAAAATCGTGCAGGTTTACACCCGAAACCCAGCGGGAGACGGCATTAAACAACTTGGTTGGTAGCGTCTTCGTGAGCGGATCGTAACGTTTCTGCTTCCAGCCCGAAATCAGGTCGTAGCCATCCTCCGTAATCAAGCGATAGAGTTCCGGAATCTCGTCCGGGCTATCCTGCAAATCCGCATCCATGGTGATAATAACCTGACCCTGAGCGGCCTGAAATCCCGTATGTAAAGCGGCAGACTTTCCGTAGTTCCGGCTAAAACGTAGCCCTTTGATCTGCGGATTTTCAAAAGAAAGCTGGCGAATCACCCGCCAGGAATGATCGTTACTTCCATCATCTACCAGAATCACTTCATACGTAAACTGATGTTGATTCATTACCCGTTCAATCCAGGCACAAAGTTCGGGAAGCGACTCCTCTTCGTTGTACAGGGGGATGACTACGGATAGTTGCAAAGGATATGGTGGCATTTGCGTAAAGTCCGATAAACGGAAACGTTTGGCGTTTTAAGAATAACCCTCGAACGGCGAAATTCATTTCATTTCGGAAAATGGTGTAGACCGCTTTCCCCTTAAAACGCTCACCTCTTAAAAAATCAGGTAGTAATCTTTCAGCAAAGCTACGAAATCCGGCGTGTACTCATTCGTTTCATCACGGATACAAAGTACTTCGGGCGTAATTTCTGCGGGAGTGGCCTGCCGGGTAAAGAGCGTCAATAGCCTGAAGGCGGGTTTTCCGGGATCATTTTTTAACGCCAGTTGCTGCTGTATATGCAGTTCATAGGGACGTAATTCCTTCGCTAGTAAATCGGTTTCGAATACGGGGAGTAAAACGGCAAATCGACCTTCGGGGGCCAGATGTTTGTCAACTGCCACTGCTAGTTCGGCGAAAGATAGCCGTTCGTCGTGGGCTGCCCGGTTTCGGCCTTCGTTGGGCGAACGCAGGTAATTCTGGAAAAAAGGAGGATTGGAAATAATGAGATCGTACGGATGCTCAGACGCAAAGGACTGAATGGCCGTTTCGTAAATGTGTATAGTTTCAGCGAAGGGACTTTCCTGCACATTGGTACGAGCCTGCGAAGCCGAACTCGGATCAATTTCAACCGCGTGGATGTGGTAGGGGGGAGTTAGTCGCTGGGCAAGCATGAGTGGCAATAGTCCCGTACCCGTACCAATGTCGAGAATGCGATGACTCTTCTCTATGGGCGTCCAGGCACCCAGCACGCATGCATCCGTGCAGACTTTCATGGCCGTCTGCTCCTGCCAGATGGTGAATTGTTTGAAGCGGAAGTATGAATTACGAGCCAAGGTCTATACGCTACTGAAAAAAAACGGATCTAAAGATTATTTCCGACCAAAATCAGCCGGATTTTCACCCCAGTATTCGGTTTCCCACTTTAAAATTTTCGTTGAAAAGGTATTGTTCTTGAGCCAGGTTTCGGCCCGGTCGATCAGCTCGAAAAGAATTTTATTCTGATCGGTCTCGGGAAGCTTAGTGTTGGCGTGTTTGTTGCGTACCCAGCTAATAGCCGTCCGCGAATCGGAGTAAAGCGGCAGCGGACTATTGTGCTTTTTCAGGTGAGCCAGTCCGTGCACAATCGCCAGAAATTCCCCTACATTATTCGTACCATCCGCAAACGGACCCATGCGAAAAATGAGCGTACCCGAGGGATACTCGACTCCCTGGTATTCCATCACACCGGAAGCCGTATTCCAGGCCGCATCTACGGCCAGGGCGGGAGTGATCGGTTTACCCACCAATGACGCATTTTTTGGGGCAGCGGGTTGTTTTTTGGCCGTTCCGATGTGTTTGTACGGATTCTCCCGAAAGGCCATAACGGCCTGCTGCTTGTCTTCAAACGACTTATACTGGGCTCCATTAAAGCCTTCGATCTGGGCTTTGGCGTCTTCCCAGTTATCGAAAATACCGGGGTGCCGTCCCTGCCAGACTACGTAATATTTGGTTTTCTTACTCACGGGGCAAAGGTAAGGGGAGTTTAGGGAGTTTTGAGCGGCCACCGCTGCGGTTTTGAGTTTTCCGTTTTCCGTTTTCCGTTTT
>NZ_NMPS01000124.1:0-755 GCF_002261125.1 Siphonobacter sp. BAB-5385
GACCACCGGCCAGATGACCATCGCCGATGGTACGCAAGGAGTCGATAAAGTGCTTACTTCCGATGCGAATGGTGGGGCTAGCTGGCAAGCTTCGCAACTGGTTAAAGCGACGATAACGTATACGAATGATGGCGTAGTTACACTACCTTCTCAGCCTACCGGAACAGGCTCTACCTTCGGTAATGTAAGCATTACTTTTCCGGTCAACGGTACTTATGCATTAAGCTGGGCCGTGATTGGTGATTATGCTACCAATCCTACTGCTGTAAGGGCCATAGACTGGTTTGGAGTTATTATACCGGGTCTTGTCAATCATCAGGAAAGTCAAATAGTTGGAGCCTATAACTGCTTCTCCTCTGGCGTTCGATACGTTACCATTACGGATGCCCCTAAAACCGTTCAGGTGAATTACATCAACACTTCGCCTACCGCCATGACATTGCGAGCAAATAGTGGTAAAAATTACCATGAATGGTTTGCCTATAAGGTATTCTAAGAACTTTTCTCCCTTACCGTTTCCCTACTAATTATTCATCTAAAGTTCAACCCCACGATTTCCAATGACACCCAAACAACTACTCGGTACGGCCTGCTTTGTAGTGGCCCTGCTGACCTCTTCCGGCCTGATGGCTCAGGTGAAAGTCGGCACGAATCCAACCACGATTGAAACCAACTCCAATCTGGAAGTAGAAGCATCTACGTCGGGCCGTAAGGTCAAGGTCGATAAGACCACCGGCCAGATGACCATCGCCGAT
>NZ_NMPS01000010.1:0-18436 GCF_002261125.1 Siphonobacter sp. BAB-5385
CCAAGTAGTGTCTAACTTCTTGGGGGCACTCCAAATTTCCCGAGCCTTTTCTTTTACAGGTACTTATTATTGATCAAGTTTTCCCGTTCGGAATACCTCGTACAAACTCTGAATAAAAATGAGAATCAAAATGAAAGGCAGCAGGTGAGCCCCCCAGATGAACGCTTTGCCCGTAAACTGATACGTACCCGACGAAAATTGAATGAATACGTTCATGAAGGCCATCGAAGCAATGACCAGCAACAAAGCCAGCAACAACACCGCCGTACGTACCGGAAAAAACTTCTTGATTAATTCGCTCATCAAAATCGAAAAGACTACCGCCAGCAATACGAAAACTAAAGCCCGCGGGAAGTTTTTAATGTACGAGTAGCGATACAGCCAGATGCCCACCCGACCAATGAGATTGGGATGCGAAAGCAACCAGGCATCCGTTACTGCTAACACCAGATAGAGCAAATAGTGGGTACGAAAACGCATTCGAATAAGTAAAGTTTGAAGGTTTGGCGTTTAGAGTTTAGGGTTATTGAAATAGCACATCCATACCCTCGTGTCCTTGGTCTCCAATGCAGACTAACGCTAAACCCAAAACTGCTAAACGCTTAACAGAGTCTTAATTTTCCTGATACAATACCTGAGTTACGGTTTGGCCTACGGCTTTCATGACGTTTTTGTCAATGACCTCCATATTGTCCTTATGGGTATGGTGATAATCGCCGAAGGTTTTCGGATTATTAACCTTCATTTCCACAATGTCCACCATCGGGATTTTTGCCACTTCGTTAACCGCTACGTGATCGTCCGTCAGACCACCACCAGGTACCGGCAGAAAGTACTGATTATAGCCCAGTCGGCTCGCCGTATTCCAGATATTTTGTACAACGCTCGGAGCATATTGCAGGGAGTAACTCTCCTGCGGGAACTGAGCCCCCTTGGCTCCTACTAAATCCAGTAAAATCCCGTAATAGGCCGAATAACCCGGTTTATGCGGATTTTTCGCCCAATATTGAGAACCTAACGCCCAGTTGGATCGTCCCTGAGCAGGCGTCATTCCTTCTTTCTCGCCCCAATCTTCAATATCAAAGAAAATAATATCGATACCAACATTCGGTAGCGGCTGGGCCTTCAGATTGCGGGCAATCTCCAACAGTACGCCAACGCCGCTACCGCCGTCATTCGCTCCGTCGAAAGGTTTGTTCTTGTACTGAGCGACGGTGTCTTTATCCGCAAAGGGACGCGTATCCCAGTGAGCCGTTAACAGAATGCGTTTAGCAGCGTCGGGATTAATACTGCCGATGATGTTACGGGCATTGAGCTTGGTACCGTCGAAAGCCGTCTCGGTAAAGGTCTGCTCGGTCACCGCAAATCCATAACTTTTCAGCTTGGCTACCATCCAGTCGCCGCAGGCCCGATGGGCTTTTGAATTGGGAATACGAGGGCCAAAATCAACCTGCTTCTGGACAAAAGCATAGGCCGAATCCGCGTTGAACACCGGAGCTGGAGCCAGCTTCGTCTCCTCCGTGGCCGTACTCTCCGCACTTTTCGATTTTTCTTTACAGGATTCAAGTAATAGGCCGCCCATCAACAGCAGCCCAATCAGGGTGAGGGTACGTTTCATAGGTAGTTTGTGCAGTTTTCAGTTTGCGGTTTTCAGTTTTCAGTTCGTTTAGCCCTTGTCTTGCTCTTTTTACTGAAAACTGAAAACCATTAACTGACAACTAAATCTATTCTTCATACGCCCAGTCGATCCGTTGTTTCAGATCTTTAATGACCAGGCCATTTTGTTTAAATACGGAACGAATCTGATCGACTTTGTCGTATTGCTTCTGTGTTTTGAAATCACGGTACAGGTCCAGCAAACCATTGACCAGTGGCTCAAACGCTTCGTTACGCTCTTCTTTCAGACCCAGAATATCCAGGAAAAACGTAAGATAGGTGGCCTTGAGTTTTTCGAAAACCTCCGCTCCCAGCTGGGCAAACTGACTCTGCCCCATGTACAGCTGGTTGATTTTCTTCAACAGCGTAAATAGGTTTGCAATGGTCACAGCTGTGTTCAGGTCGTCGTTCATACCATCGTAAGCTCCTCCAATGGCTTTCTCGATTTCCTCCACCTGTTTGGGATCAATGCTTACGCTTTCATCGGCCACGTACTCCATTTCGCGGAGTAAACGTAGTCCATTCAACAGACGCTTGTATCCCTTTTGAGCCGCTTTCAGGGCTTCGTTGGAAAAGTCGAGGGTGGAACGGTATTGGCTTTGGAGCATGAAGAACCGGGTCGTCATGGGCGAATACGGCTGTTCAAGCAAGTGATGACTACCGGCAAACAACTCATTGGGCAGGAAGGAATTGCCCAGCGATTTCGACATTTTCTGACCATTTACCGTCAGCATGTTCGAGTGCATCCAGTACTTCACCGGCGAAACGCCATTCAGGCCCGTACCCTGAGCAATCTCGCATTCGTGGTGCGGGAATTTCAGGTCCATCCCGCCCCCGTGAATGTCAAACTGCGTCCCCAGGTATTTCGTACTCATGCAGGTACATTCCAGGTGCCAGCCTGGGAAGCCCAGTCCCCAGGGGCTTGGCCAACGCATGAGGTGATCGGGAGCGGCTTTTTTCCAGAGGGCAAAATCCAGCGGGTTTCGCTTCTCACCGACGCCATCCAGGTCGCGGGTTTCGCTGAGCAGATCTTCCAGAATACGACCAGAAAGTTTTCCGTAATCCTGTCCATTCTGGTTGTACTTTTCAATATCAAAGTACACCGATCCATTGGATTCGTAGGCTAAGCCTTTCTCAATCAAAGCTTTCACCGCTTCAATCTGCTCGACGATATGGCCCGTAGCCGTTGGTTCGATACTCGGTGGCAAGAAGTTGAATTTCGACAAGACCTGATGGAAATCATCCGTATAGCGGTGTACAATCTCCATGGGCTCCAGCTTTTCGAGGCGGGCCATACGACCAATCTTGTCTTCGCCCTCGTCGCTGTCGCCGGTCAGGTGCCCCACATCCGTCAGGTTACGAACGTACCGAACCTGATAACCAATGTGCCGTAGATACCGTACGAGTACATCAAAGGTGAGGAACGTCCGAACGTTGCCCAGGTGCACGTAATTATAGACGGTAGGCCCGCAGACGTACAGGCCCACGTGGGTCGGATGCAGGGGTTGAAAAACTTCTTTTTCCCGAGTCAGGGTATTATAAATCTTCAGGGATTGCATGAACGAAGGGAATTGAATGAGATTGGTACCGAAAGCTCAGTACGCAAAAAAGTGAAACAGTCGAAGATTACTGACCGTTCCAACATCGAAATACGCGGGAAGAAAAAGAAACAGTTGCCACGTGATACAGGGTTTCGCCGCAAAAGTAAGGAAAAGAGTTTCGAGTTTTCCGTTTTCCTTTTAGAGTTTTCAGTGATGGGTTTCGATTCATCGAATTAAAAATCTGTTACAGGTAGCTTTCGGATTACAAATCCGACAAGAGCGGGTGTAATTCTTCTTTCCTATTTCAGACCTGCAATTTAGGCTGTTCAAGATTACCCATTACGATCGGTATGAGCGTGACGAATGCAGAATTAAAAACCTACACTACTTGAGTCTCTCCTCAGTCGAACGCCCCAGCCCCGAAGGCAATGACCATGGCTATTCACATAAAACCCCTCTAGGGTTAAACGGTCATACTTCCCCTATTTAATCTAGGTTTGCCTCCTGACTCTCCAACCCCAAAGGGATTCAATGTCATTTGCCCCGTATGCAATGCGGGAATCGTCCCGCTCGGTAGGCACAGCCTACCAGCTTCTGCGTCCGTAGTACATACTACGGACAACCCGCCTCGCTACCTTTACCGGATTTTATCCTACCAAAACGGAAACGTAAAAAACGCGGCGGCTGCCGCTCAAAACGGAAAACTCAAAACCCAAAACTGAAAACTCCCCTATCTTTGACTAAAGATTCTTTCCCAGATACGCCATGTTATTGTTCGAAGTCGGTACCAATCCGAAAGCCCAACGTGAATTTTTGATGTTTCCCGTGCGTCTGTATCAAAACGACGCGAATTGGATTCGTCCGCTGGATCAGGACATTGAGTCAGTCTTTGATCCGCAGAAAAACAAAATGTTCAAACACGGGGAATGCATTCGCTGGATTTTACAGAACGACGCCGGACAAACCATTGGTCGGGTAGCCGCTTTCGTTGATCACGATAAGGCACACCTGGAAGAACAGCCCACGGGCGGAATGGGCTTTTTTGAGTGTATTGAGGACGAAAAAGCCGCCTTTGTTCTTTTCCAAGCGTGTAAGGAATGGCTGGAAAGCAAAGGTATGGAAGCGATGGACGGCCCCGTCAACTTCGGCGAACGCGAATCGTGGTGGGGACTGATGGTACAGGGCTGGGATCACGAACCCACGTACAAAATGCCCTGGACGAAAGCGTACTACATTCGCTTTTTCGAAACATACGGCTTCCAGGACTACTTCAAGCAGTTTGTCTATACCTCGCCGATTCGGGAAGTGGTGGTTGCTCCGGCGGTGGAAGAAAAAGCCCAGCGGATTTATGCCAATCCGGAATACACTTTTCAACACATCGAAAAAGCCAAACTCGATCAGTATACGGAGGACTTCCGCAGCATTTATAACAAAGCCTGGGCCAAATTTCCAGGTGTCAAACCGATGAGCAGCGAGCAGGCCGCTTCACTGGTGAAATCCATGAAACCTATTCTGGATGAACAACTGATCTGGTTTGCCTACGCAGGCGGCGAAGCCATTGCCTTCTTTATTGTCATTCCGGACCTGAACCAGATCGTGAAGCACCTCAACGGAAAGTTTGGTCTGGTACAGAAACTCAAGTTACTGTACTTGCTTAAATGGAAAAAGGTAGTCACCCGTACCTGCGGATTGATCTTTGGTGTGATTCCAGACTATCAAGGCAAGGGCGTCGAGTCGGCCATTGCCCTGCGTTTCCGTCAGGCAGGCCGTGACAATCCAGACTATCAGTACCATACCATCGACATGAACTGGGTAGGTGATTTTAATCCGCGAATGAACCGCTTCGTTTCGCAATTGGGGACCAAAATTGAAAAAACCTTTATTACGTATCGCTATCTGTTCGACCGTACCAAAGAGTTCAAACGCTGTCCACGGGTATAAGGCTTTGCCTACGCTTGTAAAGATTACCTTCTCCGGAGGGTAATCTTTTTTTGTTAAAGCGTTCGTACTAAGTAGTCTATCCGAAATTAAAATCTCTTTTCTCATTAAACCTGTCCCCCCTCAACCCCATCCCATTACTGATCTTTCTACGGTGTATGCGTGAACTCTTTACTCCATCCGTCTTTTCATCCGATGAAAAACACGCTCATTCAGTTGAAGCATTTGTATCAGCGGGCGGGCTTTGGAGCAAGTCCTGCTACGTTACAGCAAGCCAGTCGCCATTCCGTTCGGCGTGCGGTACAGGATCTTTTTAAGGACGCTCAGACCCCGCTTCCCCTGCACGTAGTCGATCCACAGCGAGTAGGCTATTCTCGGAAAGCATTACTGGAAATGGTCCTGCAGAAAGACCCCCTTTCAGAGGAACAGAAGAAGCAGTATATCCGGCAAATTGATCAGGGAAACCGGGAACTGATCGGGGATCTGAATTATGCCTGGGTTACGCAAATGGCATCCGGAACCAGCGTCTTTCGCGAAAAAATGACTTTGTTCTGGCATGGGCACTTCGCCTGCCGAAGTCTGAATCCTGCGTTCGTACAACGACAGAATAACACCATTCGTCAACATGCCCTGGGCAAGTTTGGCGACTTACTTCAGGCCATCGCTCAGGACCCTGCCATGCTTCAGTTTCTGAATAACCAGCAGAACCGGAAGCAAAGTCCGAATGAGAATTTTGCCCGTGAAGTCATGGAATTATTTACGCTGGGCCGGGGTCATTACAGCGAACAGGACATTAAGGAAGCCGCTCGTACGTTTACGGGTTGGGGCTTCAACCGGGAAGGAACCTTCGAAATCCGGAAAAATCAGCACGACGCCGGTACAAAAACCATTTTCGGGAAAACGGGCCCCTTCGATGGTACGGATACCTTATCGCTGATTCTGGAACGTCCCGAGACCGCTCCTTTTCTGGTCACTAAAATCTATCGGTATTTTGTCAACGACCGGCCCGACCCGGAGATCATTCAGCCGCTGGCCGCTGGTTTCCGTAAAAAGGACTACGACATCAGTTGGCTAATGCATGAGATTTTCACGTCCGACTGGTTTTATCGTCCCGAGAACATCGGGGTGAATATCAAATCCCCGGTCGAACTACTGGTAGGTTTCCAGCGTCAACTGGGCTTGAATTTTGGACAGAAACAGGCGGTCCTCTACGTTCAGAAAGCCCTGGATCAGGTCCTGTTTTATCCGCCCAACGTGGCGGGCTGGCCGGGAGGTGCTACCTGGATTGATTCCTCCAGTTTACTTTTACGGATGAAGCTGCCCGAAATCATTCTTCAGGCGGCTCAGCTGAATTTTAAAGCCAAAGCCGATGGCGACGTCAACACGGACTATCTGGCGAAGCGATCTAATAAACCTTTTCTCCAAACGCAGTTCGACTGGGAAGCCTTTGCCCAACCCTTCGCCGGGTTATCAACGGAAGCTTTGCTGGATGCGTTGAGTACGCATTTACTGGCCCGCCCGCTCCTGCCCTCGCAGCGAGATTTGTTACTGAAGCATCGTAAAAATAACGACTTGCAGGACTTCACTTTAGGAATTCTGACTTTGCCCGAGTATCAGCTTTGTTAACGAACACCTCCTCAAAAATGCCTACGCGTATGAATCGAAACGAATTTATTCGCCGCTCGGCTTTGGCTGCGGTCGGAACTTGGCTGATTCCGGATTTTGTGAAAGCGTACGAACGCGATCAGATCAACACGTTTCGCACGAACGATAAGGTGCTGGTCATTGTACAGTTCTCGGGCGGTAACGATGGTTTGAATACCCTCATCCCGTTCCGAAATGACATCTATTACCGCGAACGTCCCAAACTGGCCATCCCCGAAACAAAAGTCCTGAAACTTACGGATGAACTGGCCCTGCACCCGGCCCTTGAGAAACTTCGCTCCTGGTACGATCAGGGATACTTCCGCTTTCTAAACAACGTAGGATACCCCAACCCGGATCGTTCGCATTTTCGTTCGATGGACATCTGGCATACGGCCAGCGATGCCAGCGAATACCGGCAAACGGGCTGGATCGGACGTTACCTGGATGCTCAGTGTTCGGGAACCTGCCAACCGTATCAGGCCCTGGAAATTGACGATCAGCTCAGTTTGTCCATGAAGGGTGAACGCGTCAAAGGATTAGCCGTATCGGACCCTAAACGTTTGTATCAGCAAACGAAAAACCCCTTTTATCAGGAGCTGGCCCGAGCTAATCACGAAGCATACGCGAACGTCGATTACCTCTATAAAACTTTGGCGGAAACGTTGTCTTCATCGGCGTACATCCACGCGAAAACCGATGTCACCGGCACAACAGGTTCTTATCCAACGCACGAACTAGGCCGCCGCCTGAAAACCGTGGCGGACTTTATTCGATCCGGCGTTGATTCTAACGTCTACTACGTTTCCCACGGCAGTTTCGATACGCACGTGAACCAGCAGCCCAAACAGGAACAGTTGCTCAGACAATACGCCGAAGCACTCGATGTTTTTATGCAAGATCTGAAAGCCCAGCATAAACTGGACGAGGTGTTGGTGCTGACGTTCAGTGAATTTGGCCGTCGGGTCAAACAGAATGCCTCTAATGGTACCGACCACGGTACGGCTAATTGTGTCTTTCTGGCGGGGGGTAACTTGGCCCTTGATCGCCAGTATCAGGCCGTTCCCGATTTAAGCGATCTCGATCAGGGTGACCTGAAATACAAAGTCGATTTTCGTAATCTCTACGCTACCCTACTCGACCATTGGCTGGGAATTGATTCCACCGCTGTACTCGGCAAACCATTCCCGGGCCTGAAGCTTGCCTAGCAGCGAATAATCCGTTTATGGCATCAAACACCCACGTATAACTGCTAAACCTTATCGTTTCCTTCAGGTTTTCTCAAAAAAAAAGCGTATATTCAGTATGCTAGTAACTCATTCGATTCAATGCTTCAGAAAACCCGGGGTTTAGTACTCAATTACCTGCGTTACCGCGAAACGTCCATCATCGTTAAAATTTATACGGAAGAGTTTGGTCTGCAGACGTACATCGAAAATGGCGTTCGGAGTAGTAAAGGCAAAAACAAAATTGCCCTTTTTCAACCCCTTACCCTGCTCGATCTAGTCGTGTACTTTAAAGAAAGTGCGGGCATTCAACGCATTTCGGAACTCAAGGTCAATCATCCGTACCAGAGTATTCCGTTCGATGTGACCAAGTCGACCATTGCATTATTTATTACTGAGATTCTGGGTAAGACTCTGAAGGAAGAAAGTAGTAATCCATCCTTGTTTGGCTTTTTACGGGAAAGTCTCCTTTGGCTCGATCAGGCGACCACCGGGTATGAAAACTTCCACGTCTGGTTCCTGCTTCGGTTTAGTTTTTACCTGGGTTTTGAGCCCCAATCCGCCCAGCAATTAAGTCAGGAGCTAACCGACGCCGGCTATCGGGTATACGATGAAGAAGCCCTCAGCCGTCTCGATGACCTTCGAACCGATCCCGACACTAAAGTAAGCCGATCCATACGGAATTATTTGCTGGAAATTTTGTTAAAATTCTACGAGCTGCACGTGGATGGCATGGGCGAAGTGCGTTCGTTAGAGGTACTACGAACCATATTTTCGTAAGCATCATACGTCAAACAGGAGCAAAAGCGGAAACTTACGGATCAAGCGTTGGAAAAATTATTGCTTTACTTTGATCAAAATCTAAACAATTTTAGGAACGAGGTTTGTGAGCGTCATAAAATATCGCTACTTTTGCGTTCCAATTTTGAAAAGCACTGATTATTTAACGCAATAGCTCATGGCTAAGAAAGGCAACCGCATTCAGGTAATCCTCGAGTGCACCGAGCAAAAAACTTCAGGCGTTCCGGGCATGTCACGGTACGTAACGGTAAAAAACCGGAAGAACACTACGGCTCGTATCGAACTCAAAAAGTACAACCCTTTCCTGAAGAAGCATACGCTTCACAAGGAAATCAAGTAATTTCAGGCCCCAGTTATTCGTTAGGTGGCTCCTAACCGGCGATAACTGACAACTGGTTAGTGATCCACTGTATAACATTTTACTGAAATGGCAAAGAAAGTAGTAGCAACCCTGAAAAAAGAAGGTGGCGTTAAATACGCTAAAGTCATCAAAGCGGTGAAAAACCCTACGACGGGTGCCTATACCTTCAAAGAAGAAATCGTTCTTCAGGACGAAGCTCAGGCAGCTCTGAAAAACTAGTTGCTTGACTTTAAAAGTCTTGTTCTGATCCTCCGAACATTCTTCGGGGGATTTTTTGTTGTAGATTTGAACGTCGTTATCGGCTGGGACTCCAGGCTCTCGTTATATTCCTGTTGCTTTGTGACCCAGTACGTTCATAAAACCGATAACTAGCTACCCCGATAACGTAATCTCAAAAATGGGCTTATTCGATTTTTTCAGTAAGAAAAAGGAACAAATCCAACAGGAGCAGGCCGAATCGCTCGACAAAGGATTGGAAAAAACCAAAGATGGATTCTTTTCCAAACTGAGCCGGGCCATTGTCGGTAAATCGAAAGTGGACGAAGAAGTACTCGATGAACTGGAAGAAATTCTCATTTCTTCGGATGTGGGCGTTGAGACTACGGTAAAAATCATTCGTCGCATTGAAGATCGCGTAGCCCGGGATAAGTTTATGAGTACAAGTGAGCTGGATAGCATCCTGCGGGAAGAAATCGCGGTTCTCTTGTCTGAAAATAAATCCGCTGACGTATCGGGTGATTTCGAAACGCCACTAGGCGTTAAACCCTATGTCATCATGGTAGTCGGTGTAAACGGCGTGGGTAAAACCACCACGATCGGAAAACTGGCCGCTCAGTACCATAAAGCCGGTAAGAAAGTAGTACTCGGTGCGGGTGATACCTTCCGGGCCGCCGCCGTAGATCAACTTAAACTTTGGGGGGAACGCGTCGGTGTACCCGTGATCGATCACGGAATGAATACGGACCCCGCTTCGGTCGCATACGATGCTGTAAAACAGGGTACCGAAACCGGAGCCGACGTAGTGATTGTCGATACCGCGGGTCGTCTGCATACCAAAGTAAACCTGATGAATGAGCTGGCGAAAATCAAGCGGGTCATGCAGAAGTTTTCGGCAGAAGCTCCCCACGAAGTCCTGCTGGTACTCGATGGGTCAACGGGTCAGAATGCGTTCATTCAGGCTCAGGAATTTACCAAAGCCACGGAAGTAACGGCCTTAGCCATTACGAAACTCGATGGTACGGCCAAAGGTGGCGTTGTGATTGGTATTTCCGATCAGTTCAAGATTCCGGTGAAATACATCGGCGTTGGTGAGCGGATTGAAGATTTGCAGGTGTTCAGCAAACAGACCTTTGTAGAAAGTCTGTTCAAAAAATAATACTCCTTTTGATTACCGTAAAAGCTACCCGTTGTGGTAGCTTTTTTTATGTACTTTGTGTTCAACTGATGGTTTAAGCCGTGAAAATTCCCATTCAAAACCTATACTATCTATTATGCTACGCCTGGGATAAACTGGAGGAACGGGATCTGGTTAAAGTATCGGCAACGGATCAGACATCCTTGCTTGAGCTACTGACACAGGTACTCGTGAAAGGAAGCTCGCGACTTTTTAAGCAAGGCATGGTTCATACCTATGAACCCGAGCAAGTTACGATGCCAACTATACGCGGAAAATTATTGTTTACGGAAAGCCTTCAGAAAAATGAATTCAGGTACGGACGGGCCGCATGTGAGATTGATCAGTATACGCCTAACCACACAGTCCATCAAATTCTGAAAAGTACCTTTCGTCGCCTACTCAAACTTAAAACCTCCCCGTTCCAGTCTTCCGTACGGCATCTGTACACGCGTATGCAAGGCATCGATGAGATCAGACTAACCGATCGGGTCTTTCGCCACACATCTTTACCCCGTACGCAATTACCCTACCGTTTTCTACTAAACGTATGCGAGCTGATTCATAAGAACTTACTGGTGGACGAAGCAACGGGTCAGTATCAGTTTCAGGATTTCTGGCGGGATGAAAAACAGATGGCGGGTTTGTTCGAAGCCTTCGTTCGCAACTTTTATCGCTATGAACTCCCACAGTGGCGGGTACGCCGTGAGACCATTCACTGGCAACTGAAAGCCAATGAAACGGATCAGACGCTATTACCGCTCATGCAAACGGACTTAACGCTGGAACAGGGGCATCGTAAGGTCATCATTGATACAAAATACTACACAGAGACGTTTCAGCGGCGATTTGAAGTCCGCAAAATTCACTCGCCGCATTTGTACCAGTTATTTGCGTACCTGAAAAATCAGCCCGCTTCCGCTACGGGCATTCTGCTGTATCCCACCGTTACGGAATCCGTATCGGCAACGTTTACCGATCAGTCGCACCAGATTCGGGTACATACGCTCAATCTGAATCAACATTGGACGGGCATTCGGGAGGAGTTGATGAACTTGATACGTGATTGATTTTCTCGGGTAACGAAGGGTCAAGTCCACATTACGGTAATCCGAAAACTCGTTGGCTGGAATCGCCCTACTACGTAGACTACTATCTAACCTCTTTCCTTTTCAACAAACAAAAATTGCCAGCCTGTAGACTGGCAATTTCGATTCGCATTACTGGCTTTTCTTAGCTGGCTCTTTCCACTCGTTCAGTTCAATCTGATAGCCATCGGGATCGGGCACGTAAATCTGCTTTACGCCATCAAAACGCACCTGCGAATGGTAGGGCAGATTTTTGCTCTTTAAAAAAGCCTCTGCTTTATCGATCGATTCCACAAAAACAGCAAAGTGACTTCCGTTTCTGTCGTTGTATACGGGTGTCGTACGTCCGGCCATCAGGTGAATTTGCTGATCAGGACCGATTTTGAACCACGAACGGATGGCTTTCAGATTATCGGGCACTTCAATCCGTTCCAGGCCCAGAATTTCCGAATAAAATTTCGTCGAAACCGGTAAATCCTTCACCTGCAAAGCCAGGTGATTGTGTTTGATAACGCCCAGTTTTTCCTGAGCTGAAGCCGCCAGACTCATGACTGTAAGACTGAATAGGATTAGTAGGGTACGCATGTAAAGTAGAAGTTAGAGGTACAAAAAAAGTCGTTACCCCGAATGCTTAAACTCCAGGGTAACGACTTCGTAATTCTTTTGAGATCAAGGGATGGGCAGCACTTTGCTTTCCTTGAACGTAGACAGGATAACCATCGTTTGGGTGCTGGCTACTTCTTCAATTTCATTGATTTTTTCCAGCATCAGGCGTTGGTACGAAGCAATGTCTTTTGAAATTACTTTCAGCAGAAAATCACCGGAACCTGTAATGTGGTGACATTCTACGACTTCAGGAATCTCATTGATTTTCTCTACGAAAGAATCCGTTACCTGTTTTTTGTGACCTACCAGCGTGATCTGTACGAAGGTCGTTACGCCTAAACCTACTTTCTCCCGATCCAGTTGAGCGTGGTAGCTCTGTATGATTCCGGAAGTTTCTAATTTTTTAACCCGTTCCAGCGTCGGAGCGGGTGACAAGCCAATTTCTTTAGAAAGTTGAGCGTTCGTAATCTTGGCATTCGACTGAAGTATTTCAAGAACTTTGCGGTCGATGTGATCGAGTTTCTGAAGTGTGTTCATATGCTATACGCAGAGGGCGAAAATATTATTTGGTGGATAGCTTAACTTTCGCTCACAAATTTCACAAATATACGGCAATTAAGCACGATGGTAAAATATAATTTTTTTTAATGTCTAAATTTTAGTGTAATATCTTAATAAAACCTTAATCCGCTAAACAAAGATTATTTTCTATAGGTCTTTCATTTTCATACTTTTAGGGCCATTTTCCTCAAATGGGGTGCAAATGTCGGGAATTCTTTAGCCTTAATGTACTATATGTAGTATTATTTTTTTCAAAACGGGTTTTCCTTCTCTATTTTGGAGAAGAATCGTTTGTTAACGAAACAGCTAATTTTGAAAAAGCCTTATACCGATGTCGCTAGCTCCTATCGACTTTGACGGGGCTGGGGTGTATCTTTGCGGTACTCACTTACTGTTGATCGTCCTTGTTATTTCGAGAAGTTCCCGGTTTAGAAGCTTTAAAAGAAACGCTGATTCAGTCGGTCACGAATCAGCATGTGGCTCATGCCCAGTTGTTTCACGGCCCGAGTGGCAGTGGAAACCTGGCACTGGCTCTGGCCTATGCCACGTACCTGAATTGTGAAGATCGGCAGGCCACGGATGCCTGCGGTCGTTGTGCTTCCTGCGTAAAAATGCAGAAGCTGGCACACCCCGACGTACATCATATCTTTCCGGTTGCCATTACCAAAAAAATCAAGGATAACGAATCCGATGCATACATGCCCTTATGGCGGGAATTTGTGGCCGCTCAGCCCTTCGGTACGCTCTCCGACTGGCTTACGTTCATTGGCGTGGAAGGCAATCGACAGGGAAACATTTCGGCGGAGGAAGCCCGTAACGTCATTCGGAAAATTTCGCTGAAAGCCTACGAAGGCGAATACAAAATTCTGATGCTCTGGCAGCCTGAATTGCTGAACGTATACTCGGCCAATGCTCTGCTGAAAATTCTGGAAGAACCACCCGCTAAAACGATTTTCCTGCTCGTCTGTACGGATGCCAACCGGCTTCTGACGACCATTATTTCACGGACCCAACGCGTCGGGGTTCCCGCTTTTACGGAAGAAGAAGTAAGTCGGTATTTACAGGAAAAAGCGGGAACGGAGGAAAAACGAGCCCGCCATCTGTCCTATCTGGCCGAAGGAAATCTGGGATACGCCTTGCAACTCGCTCAGGGCGAGGGCAATGATGACCAGCCCTGGTTTGCTCAGTGGATGCGGCATTGTTACCGGGGCGTACCGGCCTTTGGTGACCTCATCAAGCTGGCGGACGAGTTTGATACGCAACCGAAGGAACAACAAAAAAGCCTGATGGAGTACAGCCTGAATCTGTTTCGGGATTTGATGCTCTGGCAGAACGGGGCTCAGGAGCTGGTTCGACTGGATGGCGAGGAACTGACCTTTGTACAGAATTTCTCGAAAGTCATTCCTCCGGAACGTATCCCCCTGATTACGGAGGAATTAAATGCGGCATTTTTTCACCTGGAACGGAACGTTCGGGCCAAAATGATTTTTATGGATTTGTCCCTGACGCTCGCCCGGTTGATGCGAAAGTAAGTCAGGGAAGTGTTTGGTTTAAGGTTTGATAAAGTTTGAGTGGGTTTGAATGTTTCACGAGGTTTGACGTTTGCGGGCGTCTGAAGTTTCAGGATAATATCTGATGATTCAGGATAATCTCTGATGATTCAGGCCAAGATGATTAATTGTTAAACATTCATTCAAACTTCAAACGTAGCTCCAACCCGTTTGAGGGTATGAACAAGACGACTTAACCATTAAACCTGTCTCAAACCTTATCAAACCTATATCAAACCCATTCAAACCTATATTCTTAGACAAGATTAACAATGAAAGTTAGAATAGGATCACGCGGATCGAAACTGGCCTTATGGCAGGCCGAATACGTAGCCGAACAGCTACGGCAGGGCGGCATGGACCCTGAAATCGTTATTATTGATACGAAAGGCGATAAAATACTGGATCGCTCTCTTTCAAAAATTGGATCGAAAGGCGTTTTCACCGAAGAACTGGAAGAACAACTCCGAACCGGTGCTATTGATATTGCCCAGCACTCCGCGAAAGACTTGCAATCGTCCCTGCCGGATGATCTGGAAATTCTGGCTTTCACCCCCCGCGAAGCCGTCAACGATGTACTGGTCAGCTTCAATACTGAACTTTCGCTGGAATCGGGCGAGCCTTTTGTGGTGGGAACGTCCAGTACGCGTCGGGTAGCTACGTTGAAGCGGCATTATCCGCACATCAAAGTGGTAGATATGCGGGGAAATCTGCAAACCCGTCTCGAAAAACTGAAAAATGGTGCCTGCGATGCCTTGCTGCTGGCTTACGCCGGTGTCCACCGGATGGGCTACGAAGAGTACATTGCCGAACATTTGCCGACGGACGTCTTCACCCCAGCAGTGGGTCAGGGTAGCGTAGCCATCGAATGTGCCGTGGGTCTCGACGCCACTAAAAAAGCCCGGATTCGGGAATTGCTAAACGACCCGGTAACGGAAAGCTGCATTCGAGCCGAACGGATTTTCCTGGCGACGCTACAGGGTGGCTGTAGTATTCCGGTTTACGGACTGGCTTCGCATTTCAATGGTCGGGTCAGTCTGACGGCGGGTCTGATTTCCCTCGATGGTACGCAGGAATTACGCCGCACGGAAATTGCGGATACGGCTCAGGCCAACCTGATGGCTCAGCGGCTGGCCGATCAGCTGGTAGCCCAGGGCGGTGGCGATATTTTGCGGGAAATCCGGTCGGGCCTGGCTCAATAATCCATCACAACGAATTTTTGGCGTATTTATGACCTTACCGACTGCTGTTTTAAAAAGCAAATGGATCGGCGTGTTGCTGCTCTGTTCCTTCTGTTCCTTCGCCCAAAAACGCGAGAACCTGATTACGATTGATACGAAGTACGGTCCCATCCGGATGATTCTTTACGATCAAACGCCCAAGCACAAAGCGAATTTTCTCAAGCTTACCAAAGAGCACTTCTACGATGGTGTACTCTTTCACCGGGTCATTCCAGCCTTTATGATTCAGGGCGGCGACCCAAAATCAAAACAGGCGACGGCGGATGAAATGCTGGGCGACGGCGATGTCGGCTATACCATTCCAGCGGAGTTTGTCCCCGAGCTTTTCCACCAACGCGGAGCCATAGGGGCAGCCCGCGACAATAATCCACAGAAAGCGTCTTCGGGTTGTCAGTTTTACATTGTTCAGGGAAAAACCTACGACGATGCCTCACTTGAAACCCAGGCCCGGCGAGCCGGACGAACCCTGACCGAGGCTCAGAAACAGATCTACAAAACCAAAGGCGGTACCCCCTGGCTGGATGGGAATTATACCGTATTCGGGCAGGTCATTGATGGGTTGGCTGCCGTAGACAGTATTGCTGCCCAGCCCCGCAACGAAGCCAACCGGCCTGATACCAATGTGGCGATGCTGAAAGTTACCAGTAAAAAAATGCGTAAGAAAAAAATTACCCGTCTATACGGTTATACTTTTCCCAAGTAAGTACCCTACTTTTGCGTAAGGCCACTCCTATCTATTCTTTCTTCGTCTATGACGCCCAAAAAAATATTGATCACCGGTACAAACGGTTTACTCGGTCAAAAACTGATTACCTTATTACATCAAAATCCGGACATTCAACTGATTGCTACGGCTCGCGGAGCCAATCGCCTCCCCTTTACGGATGGTTACGAATACCACGAAATGGACATTACCGATCCGGCTCAGGTAGCCATCGTAATGGAAACGGTACGTCCTGATGTAGTCATTCATGCCGCAGCCATGACTAATGTGGACCAGTGCGAATTCGAAAAAGAATTATGCTGGAAAATGAACGTACTGGCGGTAGAATACCTCGTAGAAGCCTGTCAGAAACACGATACGTTCCTCTGCCACGTTTCAACGGACTTCATTTTTGACGGCGTCAACGGCCCTTATCCGGAAGAAGCTCAACCCAGTCCGCTGAGCTTTTACGGCTGGAGCAAGTATGCCGCCGAAGAAGTCGTAAAACGATCGAACATTCGCTGGGCCATTGCCCGTACGGTGCTGGTATACGGCATCGCGGCAGATATGAGCCGCAGCAATATCATTCTCTGGGTGAAAAAATCACTCGAAGAAGGCAAAACTATCAAGGTGGTGACGGATCAGTTCCGCTCACCGACGCTGGCCGAAGATCTGGCCATGGGTTGCTGGCTGATTGCCCAGCAGGAAGCCCTGGGCATTTTCAACATTTCCGGCAAGGAAGTGATGACGCCCTATGAGATGGCCATGGCCACCGCAGCGTATTTCAATCTCGATAAATCCCTCATTACCGAAGCCGATTCAAGCACTTTTACGCAACCCGCCAAGCGGCCGCCGCGGACGGGTTTCATTCTCGACAAAGCCCGCAACGTACTGGGTTATGAACCGCATAGTTTTACCGAAGGAATCGCCATTCTGGCCGAACAGGTGGCTGAACGCGTATAAGGCCTTTTAGAGTTTGGAACGCGGACGGAACCATTCGTCCGCGTTCTTTTTTTGTATGCCATGAAATCCCTGGAAGAGCAACTCAATACGTACGGACGCGAACGGCGTCCCTGCCTCTTCATTCTTGACTTTGAAAATCAGTACCCGCTGATCTGGCCGCTGGACGACGTACCGGAGGCAGACGTCTGGTACGATCTAAACGGTCGGACTAACGTTTCTGCCGAACCTACTGTTTCAACTGGTTTTTCGTTTACAAAAGAGCCCCTGCCTTTCGCGGCATTCGAAGAAAAATTCAGGTACGTTCATCAGGAGTTGAAAAATGGAAATTCCTTTTTAACCAACCTGACCGCCCGTACCCGCGTTCATACTTCACTGGGTTTTCAGGACATTTTTCAGCGAAGTAAGGCTCGCTACAAGCTCTGGCTTTCGAAATCGCTCTTAGAAAAAGCCGGGCCGCCTTTTCAGAAGGAAGTACTCTGTTTTTCTCCCGAAATCTTCGTTCGTATTCAGGACGGGTTGATTTCCAGTCACCCCATGAAGGGTACGCTGGATGCTTCCCTCCCCAACGCCCGTGAACAGCTACTGGCCGACGCGAAGGAACGCTTTGAGCACGCCACCATTGTCGATTTGATTCGCAACGATCTGGCCCAGATTACCACCGAACGCTGGGTCGAACGATTTCGATACGTGGAGGAAGTACCCACGCACGAGAAAACGCTCTTGCAGGTAAGTTCTGAAATCAAGGGTCGTTTACCCGAAGACTGGCAGAGCCAGCTCGGTACGCTGCTTTTGAAAGTATTGCCCGCCGGTTCCATCACGGGAGCTCCCAAGCCCAAAACCGTAGAAATTATCCAGCAGGCCGAACAGGAACCCCGCGGCTACTATACCGGGATCGTGGGTATGTTTGACGGCGAAAATCTGGATTCCGGCGTATTGATTCGTTTTCTGGAACAGACTAATGACGGTACGTTCTTCCGTTCCGGCGGCGGTATTACTTTTCTGAGTGAAGCCGAAAAAGAGTACCAGGAACTGATTGATAAGGTGTATTTGCCTTTTTCATAAAAGGTCGTTCATTTATGTCGTCTTCACCAGATAGCATTTCGTCTTGCAAGCCTAGCTGTTCGGTAGCCTATGAGCCTCTCCACGCCTAACGACAGCCTGCAC